>CANIVF010000002.1 GCA_947470895.1 Bacteroidota bacterium | reverse complement strand
ATGCTGTCGATCATATCTTTCATCAACTTAATACCACCCCAAGCAGTGACATTTTTATCCGTAAATAACACCTGTATCTCTTTCACCTTATTGGTTGTTTTAATCCTTTTAGTAAAGATAACTCAATCAAGCATTTATGAATAACTCTTTCGTCCTAATGAATAATCTGGGATAAATTCATTCTCCACCATTGACCCATCGAAGGTTACAATTTTTTTGAACATCGGGTCGGTATGAAATAAATCGGCCACTCCAGAATCAGGAAGTTAGGCACAGATTCACCCATATAGGATGCTACCATATGCGGTGCTGGGTAGGCATGATAAAGGTTCCAGTAGCTATCGGTAATAATGCTACAGCTGTAAGGTGTAGTTTCGAACTTGAAATTTTACGCAAAATGATTTCCTGTGGTCAGACCTAAGCTGTTGGCGGAACATACTCGGGTATTTCAATACAGTTTTTTTTCCTGCTTGTCAAAATTTAACATAGTAGACTGAACCTAATTACTATTGATGACTTAAATTTCTTGATATCATTAGATGGTTGCAATGATTTGAACGGTTTTACCCAAGGCAGAATTCAATTTGTTTTTGGGAATCGTAGGTAAAGTGTTAAATTATAGATTAATAGTAGCGGCAACTCGTACACATTAAACTTCTTTTTTATGAAAGGAATTCTCTTCTTATTGATTTTATGCTATAATTTCTCACTTGCTCAGCCAGAAAAGGAGGTAGGGATAGCTGTTGAAAAGTTACGGCTCGCCATGATCGACCCTACTTTGAAAGGGCTGAAAAGTATGACCTCCATGGATCTATCCTATGGACATTCCAGTGGGTTGATGGAAACCCAAAGCGAATTTATCGAGGCACTTTTATCTGGTAAATCTGATTTCAAATCGATTGTACTGAGCGATCAATCAATTTTGCTAACAGGAAAGAATATTGCACTGGTGCGTCATAAGCTAAAAGGCGAAACTTTTAACGCTGGTGTTGTTGGAGCTATAAACCTTGGCGTATTGTTGGTTTGGAGTAAAGAAAAGAGAGATTGGAAACTTGTGGCCAGGCAGGCATTTAAGTTGTAATATTTCCAAACTCCGGATTCGGATTTTGTCAACACAACTTTTTATTCGAAGAAGGGCACTCCCTTAGGTTATACGTACTCATTTCTTCTTCGTTTAAATCAACGCCAATTCCCAGTTTCTTGAAAGAGTTATGAAGCTGTTCTCTACCCCAGGACCTTCAACCCAGAATATGTGTTAGAAAAAATGGCCTCGACATTTATGACGGGGACAAATTGAAACAAGCCAAAGGGCTTTAGCCCAACGATAATTTCATCGTATATTATTTGTGTCAGTGCAGAGAACGTCTATTGAATCTGTTCCAGCATCAACCTTTCAGATTTACAGGTAAGAAAATGAATAATTACCAATGAGACTAAGTAGGCTACACTGCAAGGGGTAAATAAAATATTGTATCCAGCAATGATATTACCAATCGCTTTATAGGTGTCGAGTAAATATCCAATGAGGAGTGGAAAAAGGGTTACTTCGATTGAACCAGCCTTTCCTTCAATACCCATCACCAAACTCACTGCCTCTACTGGAAAAAAATCTGACGCCATGGTGAAAACATTGGTGGCCCAGGCTTGATGAACTGCTCTAGCCAAACTGATCAGAACTACAGCTACCTACTCATTTGAAGCAAACTGTGTAAATAGAATGTGAATCTCCAGTACGCAACCAGCGATAGTTATCTAAAAACAATTTTGTCATAGGGCATATATTTCAAACTGCCTTACAAGGTGTAGAAATCGTATGGATCTTTTTACCAATCCACAACTGACCCATCACTCGCATCATAGGTTTCGGGATTTTTCCAATCATGTCCTATTTTATCAGCCAACTTATTCTCATCAAGTTCAACCCCAAGGCCGGGACCTGTTGGAACCATTACTGTTCCATCTTGCTGGAGTTTGAAAGGTACTTTTAAATATCCTTCACCTAACGAAACTTGTTCCTGAACAAGGAAATTCGGGATACTTGCTGCTAACTGCAAACCAGAAGCAAGTGAAATAGGACCCATTGGATTATGTGGAGCAATAACCGCATAATAGGCTTCGGCCATGCCTGCAATTATTTTTCCTTCTGTAATGCCACCGGCATGACAAAGGTCTGGTTGTAGAATTGTGGCAGCACCTTTCTCCAGGATTTCACGAAAGCCCCACTTGGTAAAAATCCGTTCACCGGTTGCAATGGGTAAAAACGTGCTCTTGGCAATATCAACTAATACATCCACGTTTTGTGGCTGACATGGTTCTTCGATGAACATAGGTTGGAATTGCTCCAGCTGACGAATTAATATTTTTGATGTTTGCGGTGGAATGGCCCCATGGAAATCTATTCCAATATCCATCGAATCGCCACCCGCTTCTCTCAACGAAGCAAAATTATCAACTGCGTATTTTATAAATTTAGGATTTTCCACAGCTCTTGATGGGTTTATTTTTGCAACACTGGTTTTGATAACCGTGTAACCTTCTTTAACCCGGGCCTTCATTTCATCCGCGTTGCTGGCCCGACCATAAACACGAACCCGATCTCGGGTTGGTCCACCAAATAATTCATATACCGGAAGATTCAAAAGTTTCCCCTTGATATCCCATAAGGCTTGATCGATACCACTGAGGGCACTCGTTAATATTGGACCGCCTTTATAAAAAGCGTGGCGATAGATGGCTTGCCAATGATGAACAACATGGCGTGGGTCTTTGCCAATTAAATAGGGTTCAATTTCTTTGATTGCTGCTTGTATGGTAATGGCTCTCCCTTCCAAAAGAGGTTCCCCTAAGCCGATTACACCAGCATCCGTATGAACTTTCAAAAAGATCCATCGTGGTTTAACCAGAAAGGTTTCAAGTTTTGTGATCTTAATCGGTGTTTTTTCTTTGGCTTCTAGTTGCGCGATGTTTAATCCATTAGATGAATCTTTCCCCTCGGCCCCAATGGGAAAGGTTGCCGCACCGGCTAATGCTAAGAATGATTTGATGGCGGATCTTCTGGAAACTCCTTTAAATTTACTCCTGACTATTTCTTTCATGGTTGAATTAGGTTAAGAATTTTTTTTAGGATACCGACTATATGCCAACATGCGCAAAGCATTTTCAAGGGTGTAATTCGGCATCATAGTAAAGTATAAATAGTTTTAAAATTACAATAGACGATTAGGGTCTGATGGCTGTGCCATCACTCTTTCTTACTTGTGTCCATTCATTTAATTGTTTTGCGGGTAGTGGATACTTTGCAGCCAACTTTTCGTTGACATCAACACCAAGACCCGGAGCTTCATTCACATACATATAGCCGTTTTTCATCGTTGGACTTCCTGGAAAGATTTCTTGAAGCTCAGGAGAGAAGGTCACGCTTTCCTGAATTCCAAAATTCCAAATCGCGAAATCGATATGTGCATTGGCAGCATGGCCAACTGGCGAAACATCGCCAGGTCCATGCCAGGCCGTGCGGATGTTGAATGCTTCGCCTAAACGGGCTACCTTCATGGCGGGTGTAATCCCTCCAATCTGAGAAATATGAATTCTAATAAAATCAAAAAGTCTTTCTGACATTGGACCAATCCATTCATGTGGATTGTTATACAATTCACCCATCGCCAATGGTACACTGGTTTGTTGTCGCAATAATTTAAAGTATCCGATATTCTCTGGCGAGAAGGGATCTTCGATAAAGAAGGGTCTATATTCTTCTAGTTTCTTGATCATCGAAATTGCCTCGCTCGGCTGTATCCTTTCATGGATGTCGTGCAGAAGTTCTATTTCATCACCACAAACTTTACGTACTTCGGCAAACATTTCTGGTATACCTTTTAAATAACGATAGGTATCCATGTAGTTATCATTGGATGTGCCAAATCCTGCGGTTCTGAAATCAGGTTTGCCCAAACCAGAAGCACCATATCCACCTAACATTTGGGTTGCTCCATATCCACCCAGTTGGATGCGCACATACTTAAAGCCCTGTTCTATTTTTTTCTTGGCATCTTCTGCCACCTTTTCTATTGTTTCGCCACTGGCGTGTGAATAACATGGAATAGCAAACCGACACTTACCACCCAATAACTGATAGACAGGCATGTTTGCGCGTTTGCCTTTTATGTCCCAAAGCGCCTGATCCAGACCGCTTAATGCATTGTTCAGTACAGGTCCATTTCTCCAATATGAACTTACATAGGCAGTCTGCCAAATGTCTTCAATGTTGTCCGGATCCTTTCCTATACAAAAATCATTGAGATAATCATTAATCGCAGAGATAACAGGATGAGCACGCTGTCTGAAGGTTGCACAGCCTAATCCGTACAATCCTGGTTCGTTGGTCTCGACCTTAACGACTATTAATTCTATTCCATCAGGACAGGTATAAATTGCTTTAACTTTTGTGATTTTTAATGCAGGAAGTCCATTAGTCGCTTTTTTGTAGGTCTCGGCTATCGCATCATTAGGATCGGCCAGCATGCCCAATGTACCAGCAGCGGCACCCAAGCCCAAATTTTTTAATACATCACGTCTGCCCATTCCTGAAATTTCTTTCTTTGGCTCCATAATTTCATTTTTTAATATTTACCGTTGTAGGACACTTATTAAAAGTAAAGAATATCACTCACAGCGCATTTCCGTTAATCAAAAAAATTCTTGTCTTCGGCTGCGCGATATTGTTTTGCAGCTTTTACATTAAACTCAACTACAGGACCGGGTCTGTCCCAGACTGTGTTATGAATAATGATCGGATAGATTTCATTCTCGTTTAATTGATGGTAAGATTTTTGATCTCCTTAAATCCATTATTCTTTGGGTGGTCTTCTATGCCAATACGAAGCGAGAATAGATCCGGTAATATTCATGAGCGGACCAAAAACGGCAGCAGCCAAACCAACCGTGGCGATTTTACCCATCTCTTTGGCGATGCCGGACGCCAGGCCGCCATTTTGCATGCCGACTTCAATGGCCACTGTTCTGCAATCTTTTTCATTCATTTTAAATAAGCGTGCGAACCAATAACCAACGAGATAACCTACGGTATTATGAATCAGCACTAACCCAATTAATATGTATCCAATAGCCAGAAGACTGTCGCGTCCCGCAGCTGTGATGATGGTGATAATAAATCCAATCCCAAACATCGATACCAGTGGCATGGCTTTATCCAGCCACTGTGATTTTCCATGAAGGAGCTTGTTAAACAACAATCCGGCTCCGATAGGAATCATGATCATCTTAAAGATATCCCACATCATTTTAAAAATATCAATTTCAATATAGGCGCCAGCCAGTACTTTCATAAGTAATGGTGTTATGAGTGGAGCCAATAGAGTGGTGGTAGCGGTGATGGTGATGGATAGCGCAAGGTTTGCCTTTGCCAGGTAGCTCATCACATTGGAGGCCAATCCACTTGGAGAGCAACCGATGAGAATAATGCCGGCAGCAATCTCAGGCGGAAACCCACTGATGCTGGCTAATAGAAAACCAAGTGATGGCATGATGGTGAACTGGGCCATCACACCGATGCCAACGGCTGCTGGAGTTTTAGCAACACCCACAAAATCTTTGGCACTCATGGATGTTCCCATGCCGAACATGATGATTTGTATCAATGGCGTTATCAGGTTGGTCAATTTGAATCCATCCACTTCCTGAAAATTGGCCGGGTAATACAAGGCCATGGTAACGGCTGCAAAAATTAAAATGGAGTAGGTAAATCCTTTCAGGTGCTCAAAACCACGAAAGGAAATTCCAAGAAGAAAAAGAAATGCAATGAGTGGCGGACCTGCTTGTGGTAAGCCTGAATTAAAAATAATGACGAAAGAAATAACCAGGCAGAGCAGCGCTGCACCTAATGCGATTTTGTAGAGTAGGGTAGTTTTCAAAACGATAGAGATTGATTAAATCGTAATATCAAAAATAAAAAAAGCCCAACCAACATGATTTATCCTATTGGCTGGGCTACGTTTAATGATTCCCAGTTAACTCCATGTTCTGTCGTGCGAACGTTTAGTGTCCCACTCTTTTGTTGGAGCAAAATAGGTGGTATCGCGCGGGTCCAGATGTTTCTTCAGTTCTTCATCCACCAGTTCAATTCCTAGTCCGGGAGAAAGTGGTACAGGAGCAAATCCTTTTTCAATTATTTTTTTTCCGTCAGTGGTCTTTACGAGTCCTTCCCACCATTCCAAATCGACAGAGTGGTGTTCCAGAGCCAGGAAGTTTTGAGTGGCAGCAGCGCAATGCACATTGGCCATAAAGGAAACGGGTGTTCCTGCCTGGTGCATGGCCATGGATATGCCTTTCTCTTCAGCATAATCGCCAATTCTCTTTGTTTCTAAAAGTCCGCCAGATGAAACCAGATCGGGGTGGATAATGTCAACGGCATGTACATCGATCAATGGCTTAAAATATTCTAACAGATAAATGTCTTCTCCGGTGGTGGTAGGTGTTTCAAGCGCATCGGTAATGGTTTTGTGCTGTTCCGTCATTTGCCATGGCACCATATCTTCCAACCATGCGAGACGATACTTATCTAATGCTTTGCCCAAACGAATACAATTGTTAACATCAAAGTGTCCGTAGTGATCAGTCGACATTGGAATTTCATAGCCTACCATGCTGCGAACATTCTCTACAATCTTAGCCAATTCATCTAACCCTTTTTCAGTGATTTGTATTCCTGTAAAAGGATGTTTGGTATTGGAATACGACATGTAGCCGCCTTGCCACTGACTTGAACCCTGTTTCATTATGTCAGGATTTACTAAGGTGCCCGGTATATTTTTTAATTCATTGATAGACACATCCATCTTTAGCCAGGTATATCCCTGCGTTTCGGTGCGAAACTTGATTCTCTTAAGTTGTTCCTCAGGACTACTTGATTCAGGCGTGTCGGCATATACCCTGATGCTATCGCGATACCTTCCGCCAAGCAATTGCCAGGCGGGAACATTGTAGGCTTTACCGCACAAATCCCACAATGCCATTTCCACGGCACAAACACCACCAGCTTGTCGTGCTTGTCCACCGAATTGTTTAATGATTTTAAATATCCTTTCTACGTTGCAAGGATTTTCTCCGAGTATGCGACTCTTCAGCATGAGCGCGTAACGAGGATCTGCTGCATCCCTGACTTCACCCAACCCATAAATACCTTGATTCGTATCAATGCGAATGATGGCCGTACCACCCATCACAGCCGTAAAGCAATAACGCATGTCGGTTATTTTCAAATCAGATGGAGCGGAAGTTTTTTGAACTTTTGATGTGGTCTGCGCCATCGAATCTTCGAATGACAAACCAAACAAACTCGTCAGGGCCATTCCTCCCAGCGCAGTCTTTTTCAGAAATCTGCGTCTGTTGTCTGGAGTAGTTGGACTATCTATTTCTGCCTGGCGTGCAGCGGCAGCTTCCTGCTCGCGCTGCTTATTTTTCTTAATGATTTCTTGAAGTACGTTTTTCATGTTGCTACTATTTTAGTGGAGGTATTTGGTTAATTAAGATTAAAAATATTTCACATTTCTAATTACGTTCTTTTAAATATTCGTCCAATTCTTTTTGTACCATCGGAAGTTTACCGGGATACTTTTTCAACATTCCGGCAAATCTTTTTTGATCGCTTCTTTTCATTCTCTGTCAATCTCTCCGACCAGTTTTTTTTCACGCGGCCAAGAGATTGGTTGAGTGGCATTCACCGAAAACAAGGGTGATGTTCTTTTCACCAGCGGGTTTCTATCCACCTGGCAGTAGCCAAAGCGATTGCCGGTTCTTAGCCCATGCGTCTGTTCATGGTTGGATTAATTATGGTCTTATCACAGTACCATCTTTCTTACGGACAATCCAGTTTGATTTCGTACCGATTGGATATTTAGCGGCTTCCTTCTCATTGATATCCACACCAAGCCCAGGTACTTCATTAACTGACATATAACCGTCTTTCATAGTAGGACAACCACTGAATACCTCCATCATTTTATCAGAAAAACTTACTGCCTCCTGAATACCGAAGTTCCAGACGGCAAGATCAATATGGGCGTGTGCTGAGTGACCTACGGGAGAAACATCGCCAGGTCCGTGCCATGCAGTTTTGATGTTAAACCATTCACCCAATCGGGCAATTTTCATAGCGGGAGTTATGCCTCCGATCTGTGATACGTGAACACGTATGAAATCAAACCATTGATTCACCATCGGCATCTTAAACTCATTGATGTTGTTGAATAATTCTCCCATGGCAATCGGTACGGAAGTACTTTGACGGAGTTGTTTAAACCATTCCATGTTTTCAGGTGAGAATGGATCTTCAATAAAAAACGGATTATATTCTTCGAGTTTCTTAATCATATTAATAGCATTCATGGGTTGCACACGCTCATGAATATCATGCAGCAATTCAACATCTTCACCGCATCGCTTACGCACCACCTCAAATATTTTAGGAACGGATTTCAGATATGTATTTTCGTTCATGTAATTATCGGACTCAGCGCCAAAGCCTGCTTCTTTAAAGTCAGCCTTATCGTTCAATGCTCCCACATTACCATATCCTCCCTGCTGAATCCGGACATATTTGAAACCACGATCCATAATACCCTGCACACTGTCAGCTACTTCTTCAGGTGTTTTTCCATTGGCATGAGTATAACAAGGAATGGCAAATCTTGATTTACCTCCAAGTAACTGGTACACTGGCATACCTGCACGCTTGCCTTTTATATCCCACAATGCTTCATCTAGTCCACTTAAGGCATTATTCAACACGGGCCCGTTGCGCCAATAGGAACTTACATATACCGAGTTCCACATGTCTTCGATATTATCTACATCCTTGCCAACACAGAAATCATTCAGATAACTGTTGATTGCAGTAACAACAACCACTGCACGCTGTGTAAAGGTGGCACATCCCAATCCATACAGGCCGGGTTCTGTAGTTTCTACTTTTACCACGATCAGGTTTGAACCCTGAGGGGCTGTTGCAATTGCCTTTACGCTCTTGATTTTTACAGGAGCCATTCCTTTTGCATAGGATGGTGTTTCATAGGTAGCAGCATTTGCCTCTGAGCTACCAAATAGTCCAAGCAGACCGGAAGCTGAGCCAAGGCCCATCATTTTAATGGCATTCCTGCGTTGAGTCGAAAAATTATTTTCTGATTTTACCATTGTTTTATAATTTATACTAATGTTGGATTTGAACTAAAACTATTTATTGGGATGTGCTGATTGATATTGTTTTGAAATCTGTTGAGAATCCTTGATTAAAAAAGTAGTTGCCCGCATGGCATTACTTTCAATCGAAGAAATTCTTGTCTTCGGCTGCCAGATATTGCTTGGCAGCTTTCACATTAAACTCGACACCAAGACCGGGTCTGTCCCATACTTCGATGTGACCATTTTTTACAATTGGATCGGGTAACCCATCAATGATATCGTACCACCATTCAGGAGAAGCAACGGCATATTCAAATGCAATAAAGTTCTGAGGCATTACCGCACCTGCATGTACCTGAGCTGCGTTACCGATCAGTCCATCAAAAATGCCATGAGGCGCCATTTGAATTCCGTGAAGATCTGCATACTCGGCTATCCATTTTAACTCAGCGATGCCGCCAACATCTGCCACATCAGGACCGATTACCCGAACTGCATTTTTCTCAATCAGTTCCCTAAAATTCTGACGCAGATAGATTTGTTCGCCTGTATGTATAGGCACGGTTGTACTTCGGGTGAGTTCGAGATAATCGTCTGCATTTACGTAAGGTCTGTAATCACCGGTAAGCATATCTTCCAGCCACATCAGGTTGTAAGGTTCCAGCACATTAGCGAGACGAATAGCATCTCCTAACATATGACCGGGACCGCAATCCAGTGCCAGCCCAATTTCGTCACCCAATACCTTCTTCATGGCTTCTACAGAAGCTACGATCCTTTTCAATCCTTGTTCTGTCAGTGTACCTCTGTTGGCATGAGGCTGGTTGTTGGCTCCTGCGGGATCACCATAGAAAAAATTGGGAGCACCGGCACCCATCGTGCTATGGAAACCAATCCCCATCTTGATGATTGTAAATCCTTCTTTGGAAGCTTTCATCCTGGCAACTGTGTCAGCATAATCGGCAGGTTCTACACCTGTTCTTGGGAATCTGGCAACTCCGCCATTATAAACCCGCACGCGGTCGCGTACTTTACCTCCAAGTAATTTATAAACCGGCAACCCGGCTGCTTTTCCTGCGATATCCCAGAGGGCCATCTCAATGGCACTAACAGCGCTTCCCCATGGCTTGAAACCTCCCATGCGTCTGATCTTCATCATGCACCGTTCAACATTGGTAGGATCTTCTCCCATCAGGTAGTCTTTGTAAAAGAGCACATAAGGTTTAAGATATGGTTTTGAAGTTTCTGCCTGACCGTAGCCACTGATTCCCTCACTTGTTGTAATGCGAATGACCGGACTACCTCCAATAATGGCACACCTCAGATCCGTAATTTTTAAGTTTGCCTTTGCGGCTGTAACAGAAGAATTGAATTGGCCGGCATCATGAGCATGACCAAAAACAGAATTACTTAACAAGCCAATCCCCAGTCCACTTGCTGCTGTCTTCATAAGGAAGTTTCTTCTTCCTGAATTTTCTTTCTTTGGCATCATGATTATTAACTTATTTATGGGTTGAAAATAGATGAATCAAAAACGAAACGGTGAATACTCCTCTTCAATCGAAGAAATTCTTGTCTTCGTCTAACAGATACTTTTTAGCAGCTTTTATATTAAACTCGACACCAAGACCTGGCCGGTCCCATACTTCTATATGTCCGTCTTTAACAATATTATTTGGCATTCCATCAATGATGTCATACCACCATTCCTGAACTTCTGTGGAGAATTCAAATGCAATAAAGTTTTGCGGCATGGTAGCGGCCACATTAACCTGGGCAGCATTTCCTATCAGCCCATCAAAGATCCCATGCGGTGCCATTTGAATTCCATGCAGGTCTGCATATTCGGCTATCCACTTAAGTTCAGCCATCCCGCCAACATCGGCTACATCAGGACCAATTACACGAATTGCGTTTTTTTCAATCAACTCACGAAAATTTTGTCTTAGATATATTTGTTCACCAGTATGAATCGGCACCGTAGTGCTTCTGGTTAACTCAAGGTAATCATCAGCCATTACATAAGGTCTGTAATCTCCCGTAAGCAAATCTTCCATCCACAATAAATTATAAGGCTCAAGTACTCGGCACAATCGAATAGCATCGGAAAGCATATGACCTGGACCACAATCCAATGCTAATCCAACCTCATCGCCCAATACTTTTTTCATTGCTTCAACGGAAGCTACAATCCTCTTCAAGCCTTGTTCTGTCAGTGTACCACGATTGGCATGGGGCTGGTTATTGGGACCGGCAGGATCACCATAGAAAAAGTTGGGAGCTTTAGCCCCCATGCGGCTATGGAAACCAATGGGCATTTTAATAATAGTAAAACCCTCCTTTCGCTCTTTTACTTTTGCAACCGATTCAGCATAATCTTGTGGTTCCACGCCAACACGATATACCCCTACACCAGTATGATATACCCGAACACGATCACGAATCTTTCCGCCCAATAACTTATAAACCGGCAGTCCTGAAGCTTTCCCAGCAATATCCCAAAGTGCCATTTCAATTGCACTCACCGCGCTGCCGTAGGGCTTAAAGCCACCCATACGCCTGATCTTCATCATGCAGCGTTCTACATTTGTAGGATCTTCGCCTATCAAATAATCTTTATAAAAAAGAACAAAAGGTTTGAGATAGGACCTGTTGTTTTCTGCCTGACCGTAGCCACTGATTCCCTCACTTGTTGTAATGCGAATGACCGGACTACCTCCAATAATGGCGCACCTGAGATCAGTGATTTTCATGGCTGGCTTTGCAGCGGGGCTGGTTTGCGTTGAGCCATCTATAGCCATTGAGTCACCTAAGGCATTATTACTTAGCAGCCCCATTCCTATACCGCTCATTGAAGCTTTAGTAAGGAAATCTCTGCGGCTTTTGGTGCGTGATTTTACTGAATTCATAAAGTCATTATTATGTGCTGAGAAAAAAACAGCTCTATACATACTTAGTTCTGTATAGAGCTGGTTTCATTCTTATACTATCATTTTGCCTTTTAAGATTATTCTGGATTGGATTTATTGTTTATCCCACCAAACGCGAGTATCGAGTTTGTTTCCTCCCTGACGGGTAATGGCTTCCTGTACATTGGCAACATTGATACCTAACTCAGTATCCGGATAAGTAAGCTTGCGAACGAAATCACCGGTTGTAATTTCCTGTGCCGGATATGGGTTTTTAGTAAGGGCAGGGAAACCACTCCTGCGAAAGTTTGCAAATGCTTCTGGTCCATTCAGAAAGGTTGCTACCCAATACTGGGTGTTAATGTCCCTGAGCGCATTGCCGGCATCTAATGGATGTGCGGCTATATATGCATCAATATCCGCAGTTGGGATTGTCGAAGAGGCTGAAGATTGTGTCATCTCAACCATATGAGCACGGATAGCATCAGAATACAAAACGGCAGCATCACCGGAAGTCCAGTTGCGCACTACAGCTTCGGCCAGTAATAGTTTGGTTTGTGCATTCGTTACAAGAAAACAAGGGGCATCTATTTTTCCCAGTCTGGTACGGTCAAGTTGTGAATAGTCATAAAAGCTTGCCAGACCATCGGCAGTCGCTCTGGCGATAATAGTACCATTGTCATAACCCATTGGCATACCTATCTGCACAGCAGGATCTGTGTTGGCAGTGGCAGCAGTTTGGTTTGGACCACTTTTAGCTCCCACATACCGTACTGATATTGCTTTGAGTCTTGGGTCGTTGTTTGATTTCAGGTAATCTACAAACGGACCTGCGAGGTAGTAGTTATTCGCTTCCGGTCCATTCACAAACGCCCCGATCCCATTGTTATAGGCTGTAGAATGACGTACAACAGCACCGCCTGCGTTGGTTTGAATTACTCCGCCTGTCACTGCTTTTGTAACATACTGTTGAGCAAGTGTTTGATCAACTTTTGAAAGCCTCATTGCTGCTCTCAGCATAAGCGAATAGCCGAAGGCCTTCCATGAAGGAATATTTCCGCCATATAATACATCAGTTGTAACCAGTGGTTTGGTTGCATCCAAAGCTGCAGAAGCTTCATCGAGTTCTTTCAAAATGTCTTTATAGATTGACTCCTGAGAATCATACTTTGGCAATGCAAGACCAGCAATAAATCCCTGGCCTGCCTCAGCGTAGGGGACATCACCATAAGAATCGGTAAGGATCATCGTTGCAAATGCACGCAGGATTCGGGCTGAATGGTAAAGGTTGGTTTTTTTATCATCGGCTTGTGTCGCATCCAATACCGATACCAGGGATTTAGTTACCGCCTGGTAATAGCGCACCCAATTGGCTCCATTTCTTGGCTTGTTGTCTTGATTGTAATTTCCTCCGCCCAGAACGCCACCGAAAGGCGTGACGATTTGTTGAACGATCGGAATTTCAAAAACAACGGCTTCCAGTGGGAATGAAGACTGAATGATTGCATTGTTCAACAGAAAGGCTGGATCTAATGCGATCGGTTGAGTCTTATTGACATTGATTTCGTCAAAACCGCTATCACAACCTGGCAATAAGCAAAAGGTTGTGAGCAGACATAAAATATATAGAGTTGTCTTTTTCATTTTATTAGTTGTTAGCGTGTGGTTAAAACTTAACATTTAAGTTGAATCCAATACTTCTGCTGGTAGGCAAACCGGTGTTTTCCAATCCAACATTTCTATCAGATACATCGCCAAATTGTTCAGGATCGATGTTGGGTACCCACTTCTTGAGTAAGGCAACATTGTTGGCCACTGCGCTTAATCTCACACCTCTGATAAATTTATTTTCAGGCAAGTGTTTTGTGAAATCATAGGACAGTGCAATTTGTCTGAGCTTCCAGAAGCCGGCATTGTATGCAAATTCTTCACGTATACCGCGTGTATTTACAGTTTCAAAATAGGTTTGATGTGGTGTTTTAGCGGTATTTACTTCACCTAGTTCATTAACACCATCACCGATTACATAACCTTCTTCGCGTCCGTTCAGAGTTGCCTGATGCAATCCATGTCTCCAGGCATTGAAATTAGTCTGAGAACCCAAGTAATGACCTAATTTAAAATCGATCAGGAATGACAAGCTTATACCCTTGTAGTCGAAAGAGTTATAGATTCCACCAAAATACCGAGGTATAGCCGTGCCAACACGGAGCGGGTTTGGTCCACGCAAAGGTTGGCCATTCTTATCAAATACCTGTCTTCCCTGGGCATCTCTCAAATAGGAGGTTACATACAATCCACCTACTTGTTCTCCTACCACCTGGCGGATGGAATTGTTACCAACATTGCCGCCAACGGTAATCTCTTTAACACCAGGTCCTAAATTGATTACCTCAGAATCATTGATGGAACCATTGACACTTATGTCCCATTTAAAATTCGCGGTTTGAATGGGCGTTCCCGTTAACATTATTTCAAAGCCGGTATTTTTGCTTTCACCCACGTTAATCAACTGACTGGTAAATCCTGAAGCATCTGAAATCTGTGCCTGTAGAATCTGGTCCCTACTTGTTTTATTATAGTAAGTAAAATCCAGACCAAGCCGGTTTTCGAAAAATTTCATCTCAGCACCAACTTCAAATTCGGAAACCCGCATAGGCTTTAAGTTGGCATTGGGAACGGTGCCGGATGGAATTGTGCCCACGGGTTGTAACCCTCCTGCAGGATTGGCAAACAAGTTGTTGTTTACACCAAAGAAAAGATTGTTTGAATAGGGGGCAACATCACCATCACTACCCACTTCAGCGTATCCCGCCCTGACCTTTCCGTAAGAAAGCCAGTTTGGTAAGTTTTCAAATGCCTGAGAAAAAACAAAACTTCCATTCACAGAAGGATAAAGAATACTTCTGTTGGCTGGCGCCAGGGTAGAAAACCAGTCGTTGCGTGCTGTAATGTTTAGGTACAAATATTGTTTATAGGAAATTTCAGCAGAACCATATAGGGAATTCGTTTTCTTTTCAGTCAAATTATAAAATGGTTCTTTAATACCTCCGTTCATTACGGTATACAAATCTCTTACTACAAAGTTTTGAACGTAGGTATAATCCTGGTCAAAGCGTGAGTAGCGCTGGTTGCCACCAAAGCTTACATCCACACCAAAATCTCCAAATTTACGGGTTGCACCCAAAAGAAAATCGGCATTCAGTTCGCGTGCCCGTATCACTTCTTTTGTATAGGTTCCATTTACAAAACCGGCAGGTGCTGCGGGATTTGAAGCTCTGCCTGTAGGATCATTGAATTCACGGTCACGAGAATAATAATCCTGACCGATACGGCCTTGTGCATATAACCAGTCGTTGAAATTATAGCGGGCGGTTATGTTACCGAAAAGACGATCGCGGACAAGATTCTCAAAACGGTTATAGACAGACATATAAGGGTTGGTCCGGTTTCTGAA
The DNA here is from genome assembly GCA_947470895.1 of Bacteroidota bacterium. Lineage (GTDB taxonomy): Bacteria > Bacteroidota > Bacteroidia > Cytophagales > Cyclobacteriaceae > ELB16-189. Next base: position 108,548 of record CANIVF010000002.1, on the reverse strand, counting down.
ACGTGACCACACATACTCATTTCCGTTTGGATCAACACGCTTGTCAGATAAAAGATCTAATGGCATAGAGTTAGACATGGTGTAGATAACTACCGGTGTACTAATGTCCTGCCCGCCTATAACGATCGGGTTTTTATTCTTCTCATGTGAATAAGCGATGTTTCCTGAGAGAACTAATTTCTTGGTTATGTTTTGATTGAAGCCAAGGTTAACAGTCTGTCTGTCAAATTCTGTATTGGGCTGAATGCTTTTGTTATTCATATTTGCCAGAGACAGATTGAAACTTCCGGTTTCACCTCCTGAGGAAAGTGATATGGTATTCGTAAACGTACTACCAACCCGATAGAATTTAGAGATACGATCTCTTACTGGTTCATAAGGTGCGCTAACACCATCAAATAACGTTTGAGTCATTCCCGGCTGAAATTTTTCACCAAAGCTCCATACGCCAGATGTAGGATTTGACGTAGTCGGCCGGACACCAAATTCTCCTTGTCCATACTCATATTGAAAATCCGTGAAATCAAGAGGTGTATCGGACGTATAATTTGAATTAAACTCAACACCAATTCCTTTATTCTTGCTACCTGTTTTAGTAGTAATCATGATAACACCGTCTTTGGCGCGCGATCCGTAAAGGGCTGCTGCTGCACCACCTTTCAACACCGTCATGGATTCAATATCATCTGGATTTATACTAGAAAGACCATCACCACCATCGGTAGCACCTGCAGCTCCACGACCAGCAAAATCACCACTGACACCATAGGTTGTATTATCAATGGGAACACCATTAATTACAATCAGCGGACTGTTCTGAGCTCCGAAGGACGACTGTCCTCTGATACGAATCTTGCTCGAACCTGCTGGCCCTGAGCCCATGGGGGAAATATTTACCCCAGCCATTTTCCCCTGCAATCCATTCATAAAATTCACCGTACGGTTTTCTGTAATCTGATTCGGTGTCGCACTTGAAGTTGCATATCCAAGCCGTTTTGTTTCTTTCTTAATACCTAATGCGGTCACTACCACTTCTTCCAGTGATTCAACATCTTCATTCATCGTAATATCTACAGTAGTTCTCGAACCAATGCTGACCTCCTGAGTTGCAAAACCAATAAAGGAAAAAACCAATACGGCATTTGCATCGGGCACGGATAAATTATATCTACCGGTAGCATCTGTTGATGTGCCTATTGTGGTTCCTTTCACCAGCACGTTAACTCCAGGAAAGGCAGCCCCTGTTTCATTTGTCACTTTGCCGGAAACGAGGATGTCAATATCGGCTGCATTTTTTATGATGGAGGCAGATGTAGGGTGAAAATCAAAAACAGGAGCATTTGCCGGAGCAGAAAAATCCTTCGATAATTCCGGTATTGTAATTAAGGATGCATCTTGAGTCCGTCCAGTCTTCTGGAAGTTTTTCAATGAAATAATATAAAATCCCGATCCTGCCTTTTCATAATAGAGGTCGGTATCAGCAAGCAGTTCGCTGAGGGCATCTTCTATGGTTGCAAAATCGTTTATTGATTTATTAACCGTTTTGTTAGTGACCCACTCATCTTTGTAAGCAATAGAAACTTTGAATTGTTTCTCGAGATCGCTCAAACCACTTTTCAGGGAAGGTGAGTCTGCCCTTGGAACATTGACTGAATTCTCTCTGTGGGGATTTGTGGTGGAGGCATAAACTTCACCATACTGGGGAAAGGCCTGATAGAATATCAGACTACAGAAACCGATTAGCAAGTATTGTTTTCGCATAAGTTAGGTAGTTTAGTTAATTATAAATTCGTTTTGGGCTATTCATGAAGTAAAATTTTATTGTTCTCACGGATGATTTGTAATTGAAAAACACGGGCTATTTGATTGGCAAAATTTTCTGCATTACCAGTGGGCATCGATCCTGAAACGGTTTGCGTCAGCATTTTTTCTGAGGCTACTTCGATTTCAACACCATAGTTATCTTTAGCCATACGGATCATTTCCAATAGGCTGGTTTGATTCAATATAATTTTATTTTCTGTCCACGAGGCATACATAGTAGGATCAACTTCGCGCTTAACGATGCGGTCTTCCTTATACTCCACTAATTCGCCCGGCTTCATTACAATTTTCTTTTCTTCTTTGGCTTCAGGATAGGTGAGCGTAATTTTTCCTGAATTAAGGACGACTTTCGTGTCAGACTCGCGGTGGTACACATTGAAACTCGTTCCCAATACCTCAACGGCAAGACCATCGCCAACTTTTACCTGAAAAGGTTGGTGATTGCGTGTATGAACCACTTCAAAAAATGCTTCACCAGCAAGCCACACCTTGCGTGTTGCATTTTTATTCCAATCATCACTTAAAACAATTCTGGAATTAGCATTTAAAATAACCGTTGAGCTATCTGGCAATAGTAGTGTTCGGGTTTCGCCATAAGCGGTTTCATAGCTTATGGTATTATCATGATTCCATATGAGTAAGGACGAGACTGTAGCAAGAATAACTCCTGCAGCTGCGCCAAGCCACCAACCGAACGATGATGACTTATCACTTACCACTTTCTTTTTTGATTGTGAGAAATTTCTTATGTCGTGCCAGAGGCTTGAAGTTTCTTCTTCGGTAAGGCGGTAGTTTGGAAAACTTAGCTTGTTTAGCAGACTTATCGCCTCGTATACTTCATCAGTTTTATCGGGGTGATTGGCAATCCATGACCTCCAAAATTGATTACTTTCATCGGTAGGGTTCCACACCCAAGCCCGAAAGTTTTCGTCCATTACAAAATCGTTGACTGAAAAATGGTAGTAGTTCTTCACTTATATAATATCCTTGTTACAGACATATAAGAGAGACCTGCAATCGATTTCTAACTAGTTTTTATAAACTTTTTTTTATTACCCTGGAAATAGGCAGAAAAGAACCATAAAAATGACACTCCCTTTTAACTTTACGCGGAGTACATCGATTGATTTTGAAATCAGATTATAAACAGAATCAACCCGGAGTTCCATAATGGAAGAAATTTCATGGTAGCTCAAATCATTAAAAAATTTAAGGAAAATGGCTTCGCGTTGTCTTTTAGTAAGTGAATTAATACTGTTTTTAAGCATGGCAAGTTGATGGCTTTTTGCTTCATCCTCCATGATGGAATCTTCGGTGGGAGGTATAAATTCAAATACGCTGGTTGGCTCACCTCGAAATGGAAGTGAGAATTTACGATTCGCAATGAGTTTTGCAATTAGCAATCTTCTGAAGGACTTGAATAAATAATAATTAACAGAACCTGCAACGCCAAGGGTTTCTCTTTTTGCCCATAAGCGGGCAAACAACTCCTGTAGGCAATCCTTCACCAGGTCGCGGTCTTTACAACTGTGCATGCCATAATTAAATAGTCGATTAACATACCGTTTATACAACATCGAAAAAGCCAATTCATTACCAATTTTGAGATTGGCCCACAGATTTTCATCGTGAACTGAATCACTTAGTGCCGAAGTGGCCTTGGTTTGTCGACTATCAAAATCTGAATCGTTAAGCATAGTTGAGTGATTTTTTACAAAACGTTCTGGTTCTTTTTGCGTTTACTTTTTGTTGAATCTCTGGCTATTAATTTTGAATCTAATATGGTGTTTTCGAGAAGGAAGGGGTCTCGTTTGTTTTCAATCAACTTAAAGAGTATTGTCGCTGCTTTCTCACCCATTTCATAGGCAGGTTGTGTGATGGTTGTCAAAGAAGGATTTAACAGGGCTACAGTTTGTGCATTGGAAAAACAAATTACTTTAACATCCTGAGGAATCTTTAATTTTAATTCCTCACAGATTTCATAGGTGGCAATAGCCAGCTTCTCTACAGATGCAAAGATTCCATCCGGCCTGTTTTTTCTTTTTAATAATTTCCGGATACTATCCTTATTTTCTTCATGATCTCCGATGCAGGGTATGATGAGACTATTTTCCCGTTCTATTTTATTCTTTTTTAATGCTTCGAGGTAGCCGTTCATTCTCTTTTTGCAGATAGAAAGATTTTGAGATATGCACATAAACGCTATTCGCTTGCATCCATTTTTGATCAGATGATCGGTGGCCATGAATCCGCTATTGAAATCATCTGTTGTAATTTTCGGCACATCGATGTGATCGGCAACTCTGTCAAAAAAAACAAGAGGCATTTCTTTTAATTCTTCCAGATGACCTGTGTTTGTTGTCTGCGCAGATAGCGACATCATAATTCCATCCACTCTTCCATTTTGTAGAAGTTTGATGATCGAGATCTCTTTTTGCATATCTTCATGTGTGAGGTAAATGAGAACGTGATAGCCTTTCTGTTGTGCAACTGATTCCATGCCGCTGATCACCGGTCCAAAAAAATCATTGGCTACCTCAGGAACAACAAGTGCAATGGTTTTGCTTTTCTGTTTTCGCAAGTTGCTGGCAAAGGGGTTTACCTGATAATTCAACTCTTTTGCTTTTGCCATCACCATTTTTTTTGTAGCGCTGCTTATTTCATGGCTATCGCGCAATGCTTTTGAAACTGACGAAATGGATAAGTTTAATTCTTTGGCAAGTTGACTAAGATTCATAGCATTCAATGGAAATTCTAACGGCCATTTTGAAAGAGATAAGTAAATATGGTGAATAATAATTTCCGCTCTTTCGAAAATCCACGAAAACGATGTAGTAGATAAATAGCTCCCAAAGCCGCTCAGCTATTACTGTTACACCTAAGTTTATCGTGTCGAAGGGCGGGGGAATGGCTTTCTTGAGTTCACTATTATTAAAAGCGATAAAAACAAAAAAGGATTGACAGGTATCATACTTTATCATGTGCAAACGTGTGGGCCGACAAGCTTTGAAGGTTATAAGCTCAATACTTTTTTTTCTGGATTCATAATTTCGAAATTTAAATAGCGAAACGAAATGGATAATAATGGAGTACCACAAGTAATCAGTAAAATGTTCGATGCCATTGAAAAACTGGTACCACACTACATGGAAGATCCTGCTGATAAAAGTATTTCCAATGGCAACGTGGCGGCCTGCATGATCGATGATCATGGGGTGGTATACGGTAAAATGTTTGGCACTAACAAACCAAGGTTGCGGGAATCCTTTAAGGTAGCCTGGACAAAGGCAAGTCAGGTGTGGCTTACCGGTGTAAGAACAGGTGAATATGAGCGGATGGTTTTCAATAAGCAGATTGGAGAAAACGCAAATGGCATAGAAGCACCTGACTTAATCGGATGGGAGGGTGGCCAACCTCTCACCATGAAAAATGGGGGACAGCTTTTCGTTGGTTTCAGTGGCTTTAGAGGAGCCAGCGACATTGAAATCATGGTAAAAGCGCTCACGTTGGCTGAACAGATATAATAAATAGTTCATTGACATAAATACTTAAAAAGCATATGCCACACGCAGCAAATTCACAACGGTACCAATCCATGGAATACCGCAGATGTGGAAACAGCGGACTAAAATTACCAGCGATTTCATTAGGCCTTTGGCACAACTTCGGTCATATCGATCAACTAGAGAATGCCCGAAGTATTTTAAAGGTAGCATTTGATCAGGGTATCACCCACTTTGATCTAGCCAACAACTATGGTCCACCGGCTGGCTCGGCAGAAGAAAACTTTGGACGAATACTCAAGGATGATTTTATGCCTTATCGCGATGAACTTGTTATCTCAACCAAAGCGGGTTGGGGGATGTGGCCAGGACCATATGGTGATTGGGGTTCAAAAAAATATCTTGTAGCAAGTCTAGATCAGAGTTTGAAGCGAATGGGACTGGAGTATGTGGACATATTTTATCATCACCGTCCAGATCCGGAAACACCGCTTGAGGAAACCATGACCACACTCGACTTAATGGTGCGACAGGGGAAAGTGCTCTATGTTGGGTTATCAAGCTACCAACCTGAAGAAGCATTAAACGCAATTGGAATATTAAAACAATTGGGAACGCCCTGCTTAATTCATCAACCAAAATATTCCATGTTCGAGCGCTGGGTAGAGAATGGCTTGTTGGATGTATTAGATAAGAATGGCGTTGGATGTATTCCGTTTTCTCCTTTGGCGCAAGGGTTACTTACGAATAAATATTTAAAGGGTATTCCGCTGGATTCCAGAGCATCCAGCCACCGCGGTAATGGAGCTATCGATGAAGATCATATTTCCGAAGAGAAAATAAATAAGGTGAGTCAATTGAATGTTTTGGCCGAAGCGCGCGGACAGAACCTTGCGCAGATGGCACTTGCGTGGATATTAAAAGATAAACGAATCACTTCAGTGCTCATTGGTGTAAGCAGGCCGGAACAGGTAACCGATTCCATTCGCTGCCTAGAAAATTATTCTTTTACAAATGAAGAACTCAATCAAATCAATGCAATCCTAAAATAGATAGTAACATGAATAGAAATAAAATCTTGGGGCTACTCTTTTTTTTAATTATCAGTCTATCTGATTTGAATGCCCAACTTCGCACGAGCAAAGTAGGTGTATTTGAAATGTTCTCAGATATTGGATCTCCCGCTATTGCTGGTTCTGTAAGTTATAGCGAGCCTGCGCAAACCTATCGTCTCACTGGATCAGGTTCTAATATTTGGTTTGGTCAGGATAGCTTTTCGTTTCTTAGTAAAAGGATGAATGGCGATTTTATCCTGCAAACACAAGTTCAATTTATAGGTGAAGGTTACGAGCCTCACCGCAAAGCCGGTTTGATGATCAGAAGTTCTTTGGCACCCAATTCTGCCGTGATTACCTGCACCGTGCACGGAGATGGATTAGCGGCTTTTCAATATAGAACAACAACAGGTGGAACGATGCAGGAAATTAAACTGACTATCAAAGCACCCGATGTACTTCAACTTGAAAAAAAGGGAAATACATATACCTTGTCTGTGGCTCATTTTGGAGAAGTATATCAGGTCGAGAAATTAGAAAGTATTGATCTGGGACAAGACTTGCTAGCGGGTTTATTTATTTGCTCTCATAACAATGCGTTTTCAGAAGAAGCCGTGTTTTCTAATACCCGTGTCTATAAAATCGCTCCAGATAATTTTATTCCTTACAAAGACTATATTGGTAGTGCATTGGAGATTATGGATGTTGCCACTGGACACAGAGAAATAGTAGCGAGCATCCCCGGTTCTTTCCAAGCTCCTAATTGGACACCAGATGGAAAAACACTAATCTATAATGAATCTGGACTCTTGTATAATTTTGATATCTCCACTCGGTCCGCAACTGTTATAAATACAGATTTTGCTAAAAAAAATAACAACGATCATGTATTAACATTTGATGGAAAGCAATTGGGAATTAGTCACCATTCGCTAGAGGACGAAGGACGATCGGTGATATATACAGTCCCCGTTACGGGTGGCGTACCAAAACGAGTAACTGATAAAAGTCCTTCCTACTTGCATGGCTGGTCGCCTGATAATCAGTTTCTGATATATACTGCAGAAAGAGAAGGTGAACCTGATATCTATAAAATATCTAAAGATGGAGGAAAGGAAATCCGATTGACTACCGCAAAAGGATTGGATGATGGTTCGGAATTTTCACTGGATGGAAAATACATCTACTTCACCTCAACGCGGACAGGCCTGATGCAGGTTTGGCGTATGACTCCTGATGGAAAAAATCAAACTCAGTTGACATTCGATGAATTGAACAATTGGTTCCCCCACGTATCTCCTGATAATAAGTCATTGGTGATTATTTCCTTTCCGAAAGAAGTGCCGGCAAACAAGCATCCCTTTTACCAACGGGTTTACATTCGATTGATGCCTATCAACGGTGGTGAGCCAAAGGTAATAGCTTATTTATATGGAGGTCAGGGCACTATTAATGTACCAAGTTGGTCACCTGATGGCAAAAAAATAGCATTTGTAAGCAATGGGACTTTCTAACATTAGGCTATGAAAACACAACTGCACGTACCCAATAGAGCGAACCTTTTAGGCCTCGTTCTATTAGTAGTTTGTAGCGCGAGTAGTTTTACTACTATCCAGTGTATTGCTCAAAAAAAAACAAGTAAAAAACAAAACCTACCGATCACTTTGTCGCTTAATGCCTTTTCGTTTAACGATACCTTGATGGTGCGTGACCCGCGCAGCAACCAACAAGTATTTACTTTGTTTAATCTGTTGGATTGGTGCGCTGCACAAAATATAAAGGCACTTGACCCAACAGCATATTATTTCCCAACCTATCCTGAAGTGCCATCTGATGAATATTTGAAAAAATTCAAAGACAGAGCTGGTGAGTTAGGCATTGTTATTTCAGGCACGGGTATTCGAAATAATTTTGCATCACCGGATCCTAAGGTTCGTGCGGAGGGAGTGGAGCGGGCAAAAAAATGGATAGTTGCAGCTTCCAAAATGGGTGCTCCAATTGTGCGCGTCTTTGCCGGTGAAATACCTAAAGGATATGAGAATAGGTGGAATGAAGTGGCGGGATGGATGATTGAATGTTTTAAAGAATGTGCGGCCTACGGAGAAAAATATGGAGTTAAAATCGGCATCCAAAATCATGGTGATATGCTGCAGACCGCAGATCAATGTATTTACGTGCTTGGAAAAGTTAATTCCAAATGGGTGGGACTTATTCTCGACACGGGTAGTTTTAAAACAGAAGATCCATACAAAGATATTGAGGCAACTATTCCATATGCCATTAACTGGCAGGTTAAAACGAGTGTGTTTGGTTTGGAAAGTGAAATTCAAACGGATTATAAGCGATTGGTTTCGATCATAAAAAATGGAGGCTACAAAGGGTATTTACCCGTTGAAACACTTCGGAGGAAAGGTAAACCGTACAATCCTTTTACCTTAGTTCCTGGCATGCTTTCTGAATTGAATGCGGCCATCCGCGAAGTCTACAAAAATGAGAAGTGAAAATATACATCATAGTATAATTCTTTGCCTGTTAGCCAGCGTACTAATTTCTTCGGTTGCCTTAGCCCAAGGTAAAATTTCGAAGACGTCTGCCGCTGAGCAGAATACACGTTTGAGCCGGGGTATTAACATCATAGGTTATGATGCTGCACTTTGGAAAGACTTCACGACTGGCCGCTTCAAAGAAAAATACTTTGAGATGATTAAGGAAGGCGGGTTTTCAACAATTCGGGTAAACCTGCATCCATTTCGTCATACGGATACTAAATATACGATAAGTCCAAAGTGGCTGGAAACACTTGACTGGGTTGTTAAAAAAGGAGTAGAGGCAAAGTTGATGGTCATTCTCGATATGCATGAGTTCAATGCGATGGCTGATGATCCTATTTCCAAGAAAGAAATGTTCATGACTGTTTGGAAACAGCTTGCTTCGCGATATAAAGATCAACCTAACGAGGTACTGTTTGAATTGCTAAATGAGCCCAATCGGAAACTGACTGCTGAACTCTGGAATGAATATTTGTCGGAAGCGATCAAACTCATTCGGAAAACGAATCCCAACCGAACGATCATTGTTGGGCCAGCCAATTGGAATGGTATTGAAAGTCTGTCCACATTGGTATTGCCAAAAGACGATAGAAATATTATCGTAACGGTTCATTTCTATCACCCCATGTCATTCACTCATCAGGGTGTACCATGGTCGAAGGTAAATAAAGATGTAATCGGAATTAAATGGACAGGAACTGCGGAGGAAAAACAATTGATTGAAACGAAATTGAAGGTGGCAGCTGATTGGTCAAAAGCAAATGATCGGCCTGTTTTTATGGGTGAGTTTGGTTCGTACGATAAAGCAGATATGGATTCACGCGACAGGTATACTGCGTTTGTTGCGCGAACAGCTGAACGTTTTGATTTCAGTTGGGCGTATTGGCAATTTGATTCTGATTTTATTGTTTATGATATTGATAAAGACACTTGGGTGGAGCCTATAAAAAAAGCATTGGTTCCGACTAAATCATTTATTCCAGTTGATTATAAAGGCGAACCGTTTGTAGATGCTGCTCATACGGCTGGAGCGCAAGTGATACCCGGCAAACTGGAATGTTCTCTATATGATCTGGGTGGTGAAGGTGTTGCCTATCATGATTTCGAAACTGAAAATAGAGGTAATGGAGGACTAAACCTTCAGGCCATTCATCAGCGTCCTCATGCCACTGCTTATGAATGGGAGTTTCGCAAAAATGAAGGCGTTGATGTTTCCTATGCAAAAGACTTTGCTGATTTCAATCACACTAACAATTACTACATCCCAGCGATAAATCAATTCTATATCGGCTGGACAGAAGATAATGAGTGGCTCAATTATACCGTTGATGTCAAAGTTGGGGGCACTTATAAAATAGATGCGTTGTACGCCAACGCTAATTTGACCATTACATTCGATGTTGATCAAAAGCCCTCAAGCATGTGCAAACTTCCATTTAATACGGGTAGTTTCCACAGTTGGAACAAAGCAGAAATTGGAACTATTACCTTTACTGAAGCGGGGTTTCACCTATTAACCTTTCACTACAATACCGGAAATAACTTTGCTTTTTTTGAATTCACATTAGTTGAGAAAAAACTGGCGTATCAAAATAGGTCTCTTAAAAAGTAATACAAGTTAACCAGAAAAAGTATATTTAATTATTACTCTCGACCAGCATATGAAATCGAAACATCTATTCGTCATTACTATTTTATTCGTTCTTTCTATTTGTTGCCAGGCAACGATGGCGCAGACAAAACAATTTAAGGCATTGCTGGTCACTACAACGAATGGATGGCATCACGAATCATTACATTCAGGCGTTTTAGCGATTCAGCAATTGGGCGCTAAGAATTATTTTGATGTGGTGCTTTTTGAAAATCCTGAAGGATTTACGGATAAATATGTCGAACAATTTGGTGTGGTGATTTTTCTAAATACTACCGGTGACATTTTAGATTCGGCTCAGCAAAAAGTAATGGAACGTTTTATCCAATCCGGGAAAGGATATGTTGGCATCCACAGTGCTTCGGATACAGAATATGATTGGGATTGGTATACCAAACTCGTTGGCAGGATGTTTCACATACATCCGGCAATACAAACCGCCAAGGTGAATATTATTGATGCCACTTTTCCAGGCTTGCAGGGTTTTGCTAGTATTAAATTATGGACTGATGAGTGGTATGAATTCGGACCTGAAAAAGTTTCTGACCTTCACTACATCCTTTCCATAGATGAATCTTCCTATGACCCTAAAGCAAATTGGCCTCATCGAAACAAAAAAGGTGTTGGCATGGGGAAATTACACCCGATTTCCTGGTATCACAATTATGATGGAGGTCGTTCTTTCTACACAGCCCTTGGCCATATGCCTTCTGTTTTTAGTGACCCTGTATTTCTGAATCATTTGTATGCTGGTATTTATTGGGCGGCAACAGGGAAGAAATAAGTATTCTTTTTAACAGAAATTAAAACGGTGGAATATGAACGATGACTCTATAACAAAATCTTAAAGTGAATATTTATGAAAAATAATTTAGCTAGTTTCTTAATGTTTGTGTGTCTTATTTGTCTTAGTATTTCAGCCCGTGCTCAATTCAACAGAGTGGCGATGGATCGTGAATACATTATCTCGTTAACCGCGCAGTGGAAAGGAGAGCGTTTGCCAGATGGAAGACCTTATATATCAGATAACTTACTTGAAAGACTAAAGAAAATCGTGTTGACTCATGCGTGGGGTGGATTAAGAAAACATAAATTCAATAACCAGTATCAGGGAAATTGGTTGATGATTAATCCCGATAAAAATAATGTCATGACAGGCCGGGTTGTGACGGCACAGTATATGCCGCAAAGACCGGATTTTGGAGACGTAATCAGAAAAGTGGGATTAGCTGAAGGGCATGGTGATAAGGCTCAATCCAATGTATGGCCAATCGAAATGCTCAAAGATGGAGATGTGTATGTCGCTGATGGCTTTGGCAAGATGAATGAGGGGACATTAATTGGCGACAGGTTGGCCAACTCCATCTACTCAAAATCAAAACGAGGAGTTGTATTTTGGGGTAGTGTGAGGAATATACAAGAGATAAAAAAGGTGGAAGGCTTTAATGGTTGGATATTGGGTGATCACCCTTCCGGAATAAATGAAGTGATGCTCACTTCCATTAATGCTCCCATTCGGGTTGGGGATGTTACGGTGTTACCGGGTGATGTCGTTTTTGCTAGTCCTTACGGAACGCTCTTTTTTCCTGCCTATCTCATTGGAGAAATTGTACTGGAAGCTGAAATCAGTAACCTTCGACATCGCTATGGAATCACGCGCAATCGTGCGGGCGCTTGGACTACTGGTCAGATTGATAGTGCCTATACGCCTCAAATGACCAAAGAATTCTATGATTACTTACGAAAGTTGACCGATGCTGAATTACCAATGGCGCGTAAAGAACTGAATGAGTATTTGGAGACTCATCCTTAATCTGGATGAAGATGATCACGGGTAATTGTAAAACACTCGGTTGTGGTTTATCAATGCATTCAAATAGTTTATTTAGGAATTTCTTTAGCTTCGATAGTACCTTTGGAAGTCACGTTACCAAAGCTGACTTATGCATTGGATACACCATGGCAATCCGATGAGATCATGGTAGGCGGAAGATTAACCCATAAAAGGACTCATTGGGTAAATCGCTGAAAATACAGGGAACACGTAATCGTTTTTATATAGTAGAAAAGAACATTTTAACAATTCAACTAAAATTTTTAAACAATGATAAAAAATACAGTTTTTATTATCCTCATCTTAATATCGGGCCTGGTAGCACACGGTCAAAATATCGGGGCATCAGCGGAATATGTAAAAGCATTAACTACCAAATGGGAAGGTGAACGTTTTGCTGATGGCCGTCCTAAGGTTCCCGATGGTATTCTCGAGCGACTTCAGAATTGCACGCTCGAACAAATCTGGGGTTACTTAGGAAAAAAAGGATTCAATAACCAGGTAGAGAAAAACTGGATCATTCTTAAACCAGGCGAAACAATGGTAGGCCGTGCTGTGACTGCGCAGTTTATGCCCACTCGTCCTGATCTTGATACGTATGTGAGAGCACAAGGGAAAACAGAGGGGCGTAATCAAAAAGGTGGCATTAACATCTGGCCGATTGATATATTAACTAAAGGTGATATCTATGTAGCAGATGGATATGGTAAAATAAAAGACGGAACATTGATTGGATCCAGTCTTGGCAATGCGATTTATGGAAAGACAGGCAAAGGAGTAATATTTTACGGATCCGTACGCGACATGCAGGAGCTAAGAGATACCAAAGGATTTAACGCATGGGTTAAAGGGCATGATCCCTCTTATATTAAAGACATGACGCCCACCGCTATTAATGCACCAATTCGCATTGGGGAAGTTACCGTGTTTCCCGGAGATGTTGTATTTGCCAACGAATATGGAGTAGTGTTTGTGCCTGCTTTTCTGGCGGTAGAACTTGTAACTGATTCAGAAATGGTTGGCCTTCGCGATGAGTTCGAACGGTACATGTTGCAGTTAGGTAAATATCCTTCTGGTGAAGTGCATGGTGATTGGAATGATAAAATGAAGGATGAATTCAGAGCATGGTTTACTAAATACCCTAAGAAGACCGCCATTACTTCAAAGGATGTAGAAGCCTATTTGACTAAAGAAGGTCATTAATAGCAGTTCTATCCATCGAAACATTAAATTAAATTTCTATGATCAGAGTCAGAAACATGAAATATCTTGCACCAGTTGGTCTTTTTTTTATCACCTTTTTTTTTAATCAGTCTTTATCTGCTCAAACCATTTCGAAAGAGGAATTGATATTTCTTACCAACTCGTGGAAGGGCGAGCGATTCCAGGATGGAAGACCTAAAGTTCCAGACGTGTTATTGGAAAGAGCTGCGCGCGTTAATATAGACGATGCGTGGACGGTACTAAAAAATAATGGATATGTCAATCAATTTGAAGGTGGTTGGAAAATGGTGAACAATGATGTATCTGTCATTGGGCGTGCTGTTACCGCTACGTTTATGCCGAGCCGTCCGGATGTTGAAAAAAATATTAAAGAAAAAGGAAATCAAAATGGCAGAAAAGGAAATACCAATTCTTGGCCAATCGAAACACTGGTGAAAGGAGATGTGTATGTGGCAGATGGTTTTGGAAAAATTGCCGGTGGCACGTTGATGGGTTCTACCTTGGCAACTGCTATTTATAGTAAAACAGGTAAGGGTGTTATTTTCAATGGTGCCGCCAGAGACCTTGGTGAAATTCAACGCATGGATGGCTTTAATGCATTTGTTCGTGATTTTCATCCATCTTTCCTCGAAGAAATGGTGTTGATGGGATTGAATACACCTGCCCGCATTGGTAATGTGATGGTACTTCCGGGTGATCTTGTGCTGGCAACACGCGAAGGAGTTCTATTTATTCCTGCTCATATGGCGGAAGAAGTGATCAGCACCGCAGAGTTTGTGATACGCAAAGATCAATTTGGTTTTGAAATGGTAAAGACCGGTCGTTACTCCACCGGCCAGATTGATAGTCAATGGACAGACGAAATAAAAAACGAATTCATTCAATGGCTCAGCAAACACCCTGAGCTGGGAAAGATGACCCGCGCAGAACTGGATGCGATTATGAGTAAACGAACCTGGTGATATAAGATACCTACTATTGTAACTCCATTAACAGATACCTCATGAAAAATAGCCTAAAGCAAATTGTCATCTCAAATAAAGAGTTAGAAAGGACGGAAGCGGCTGCATCACAGGCAGAGATTAATAATCCGTTAACCAAACCTGATCGCAGAAACTTCTTAAAAAAATCTGTACTGGGAGGCATCACCTTAACGGGTTTAATGGGCTTGTCACCAGATGACGTGATCGCAAAAACTACTGCAAGAGTTCCGCGTTATAGTTCACCTTCTGATCTGAGAATAACGGATATGAGGTATACAACAATCACGAATGGTAATGGTGCAACGAATGCCCGAAATGTGCTTTTGCGTATTGATACCAATCAGGGCATTTATGGGTTAGGTGAAGTAAGGGATGGTGGCGATGCACGATTTGCTCTTTATTTAAAGAGCCGGATCCTTGGCCTTAATCCATGCAACGTAGAAATGATATTTAAGATCGTTAAGCAATTCGGGGGGCATGGACGAATGGGAGGAGGCGTATGTGGAGTTGAAATGGCATTGTGGGATTTAGCTGGTAAAGCATTTAATGCACCTGTATGGGCTATGCTCGGTGGAAAGTATAGAGAGAAAATAAGGTTGTATTCCTATATACCTAATTCAGGAGGAGTTCCATTGGCTGATATGGACATTAGTAAATTTAAAGACGATGTTAAACACCGCATGGAAGTACAGGGATTCACATGGCTTAAATGTCATCCGGGAATCGAGAAGATCAGCAAAATCCCCGGTACTACCGTAAATACAAAATTTGTTCCCGGGTTTAATGAAAAAGTTACTCCATCGCGGAGTCAGAATTATCTAGCGTATCAGAATACCAGGCATGCGTTCACCTCCATTCAAGTTACCAACAAAGGGTTAGACGAGTTAACAAAATATGTTGATACCATTCGGAGTATCGTAGGTTACGATATTCC
The DNA here is from genome assembly GCA_947470895.1 of Bacteroidota bacterium. Lineage (GTDB taxonomy): Bacteria > Bacteroidota > Bacteroidia > Cytophagales > Cyclobacteriaceae > ELB16-189. The sequence continues at coordinate 92,991 of CANIVF010000002.1, read as the reverse complement.
ATTATCAGCGGACCACCAGGGCCACTTTGACGTGAATACCTGTATCAGGGTAGGTCATGCACTTGAACGCTTTAACTTAGCTTCCCTTGAAGACTTTCTTCCCTGGGATGATACTGATCATCTCAAAATGATAACCGATACAATCAATACACCTACCATGACAGGTGAAGATATTTTCCTGAAAGAGGAATTCAAAAAGCTTTGCGATACTCATGCCGTTGATATTATCCAGCCGGATATGGGATCGTCCGGAGGAATATTGGAGACCAAAAAAATCGGAGATTATGCTGAAGAGAAGAATACACCCATGGTTATGCACTTTGCCGGATCTCCCATTTGCTTTATGGCGAATGTACATTGTGCAGCGGCAACTCAAAATGCGCTCGCCTTGGAAGTACCCAACCAGATTGTCGATAATCCGTGGTGGCCGAATTTGGTGAAAATGGTTGGTAAGCAACCCTTGTATACAAAAGGATTTGCCAATGTTCCTGAAGATGCTCCTGGATTGGGCATTGAGTTGAATGACGAAGAGATAAAGAAACATCTTCATCCGGAGGACACCAGTTACTTCGTGGCTACTCCACAATGGAATGAGGTTAGATCGTATGATCGGATTTGGAGTTGATCGAATAAATGAAAATGTAAGGATTAATTTATCTGCCCACGAAAAATGTCATTGCCTTCAAAGTATATACTAGGTGCTCTCATGTCGGTTATTGTAATCGGTAGCAAACCTATCGATCAATTTCCGCAGGCAGAAATTACAAATGGGTTTATTCGTGCACGCCTTTATCTACCAAATCGTGAAAATGGCTTTTATCGTGGTGCACGATTTGACTGGGCGGGAGTGATGCCTGAACTTGATTACATGGGCCATACCTATTTTGGAAAATGGTATGCTGAAGAACATGATCCCACTTTTCATGATCATATTGCAGGGCCTGTGGAAGAATTTACTCCGGTGGGTTATGAGGATGCAAAGACTGGAGATGCCTTTCTCAAGATTGGTGTGGGTATACTGGTAAAGCCAGAAGAGGTCCAATATTCATTTGCAACACCTTATAAGAACATCAATTCTGGTACGTGGAAAGTGAAAAGGAAAAAGGATCAGGTTGAGTTTATCCAAACATTGGATGACAAGGGATATGCGTACCAATACCATAAGACCATACAATTGATCAAGGGTAAACCAGAATTGGTTTTGTCGCATCGCTTGACGAATAACGGAATGAAAGAAATTGTAACGAGTGTGTACAATCATAATTTTTTCGTGATGGATGATCAACCGATCGGACCAGACTTTGATGTTACATTTCCTTTTAACCTGCATGGTGAAACTCCATCGGCCGGGCTTTTGGGAAAATTAAATGACAATAAGATTGTATTTGAAAAAGAGCTTATCAATAATGATCACCTTTACTATCGATCGTTGACTGGATTCAGCAACAGCGAAAAAGATTATGATATAAAAATTGAAAATCATAAAACAGGTGCTGCCGTAAGAATCACCAGCGATCAACCGATTTCCAAAATCGTATTCTGGTCGGCACCTAAAACAATTTGCCCGGAACCTTACATCCCGTTAAATATCAAGCCAGGAGAAACCATTACATGGAGAATAGCTTATCAGTTCTATATCCGACAAGAGATAAAATGATTATACGATTATTTTCGATTGCATTAGTGTTTTTTACAAGTTGTTCAACCAATGACTGGAGCGCCAATAATTCCTCGATGGAAACGGGCAAAGACTATCCAGCCTACGGTGGCAACAAAGCCAACAACCGATATTCACCGTTAACCCAGATCAATGCAAACAACGTCAAGGATCTGAAGGTTGCCTGGAAGTATTTTGCCAACGACAGCCTAAGCAATGTTTCAAGACCAAGAGAGATTCAATGCCAACCCATCGTAGTCGATGGAATTTTATATGGCACTTCGTCTGAACTTAGCCTGTTTGCCCTAAATGCTGCAACCGGTGAGCAGCAATGGAGATTTGAACCCGATAAAGAAAAGCTCCATAATATCAGAGGCGTAATGTATTGGGAGCATGGTGACGATAAACGGATTTTATATACGGCTGGGTATTTCCTCTATGCGGTTGATGCGTTAACAGGCAAACTCATTTCAACCTTTGGTAACAACGGAAAAGTCGATCTACACGAAGGGCTTGCTGATAACCTGGGGCATGAAGTAAAAAACCTTTCGGTAACAGCAACGACTCCGGGAGTAATTTACAAAAACATGCTTGTGATGGGATCAACAGTATCGGAAGGTGGTGATGCGGCACCTGGACATATCCGCGCATTTGATGTGATCACCGGAAAATTGAAATGGGTATTTCACACCATTCCGCAACCCGGTGAGTTTGGTTATGATACCTGGCCCAAAGACACATACAAGAAAATAGGTGGATCTAATTGCTGGGGCGGCATTTCATTAGATGAAAAACGTGGAGTAGTATACTTAGGTACTGGATCTCCTGCCTCTGATTTTTATGGCGGAGTCCGTGAAGGCGCTAATCTTTTTTCGAATTGCATTGTTGCCCTCGATGCAGAAACAGGCAAATTGAAATGGCATTTTCAAGCGATACGTCATGATTTATGGGATCGTGATTTTCCTGCTCCGCCAAATTTGACTACGATTACTTATAATGGAAAGAAAATTGATGTAGTGGTGCAGGTTGGCAAAGATGGATACATCTATGTGTTGAATCGCGAAAATGGTGAATCCATATTCCCGATTGAAGAAAGACCAGTTCCAACGAATGGATTACCGGGTGAGCATCCTTATCCTACACAGAAATTTGTGATGAAGCCCAAACCCCTCATGAAACAACTACTAACGGAATCGGATCTGACTGATATTTCTCAGGAAGCAAATGCTTTTGTTAAGCAACGATTTTTAGAATTCCCGAAGATGGAGAGTCAGTTTCAACCGCCCAATGAACAGGGTACATTACTTTTTGGCTATAGTGGAGGAGCGGAATGGGGTGGCAATGCTACCGACTTGGATGGAATCCTCTATCAGAATGCAAACCATGCTCCGTGGCAATTGAAAATGATCAGTAAGGAAGAGCGTGAGCAGGAGTTGATATCATTATCCCCAGGCAATAGGTTATACGTTAAGAATTGTTCGCCTTGTCATGGTATAAATAGAACAGGAAGTGGCAGCATCATTCCCAGTTTGATAGACGTTGGAAAAAGGCGTTCTGATGAAGAGATCAGTGCCATTATCAAAATGGGTAATGGACGTATGCCTGCCTTCTCTACTATCTCGGATGACAACCTTAAAGCAATCATGGGGTATTTGAACTACAATGAAATTATTCCACCAAAAATTAAAAGTGAGCAAAATCATAATGGCAATGAAGCTATAGCGAATCCAGATTTCCCGTATGTGCCGGATTATTTTATTAAATCCTGGGATCGATTCACCGATCCGAATGGTTATCTCGGAATCAAACCACCATGGGGAACATTAAATGCTATCGACCTGAACACGGGTGACTATTTATGGACAGTTCCATTGGGGGAGTTTCCTGAACTCACCAAAAAGGGAATACCAATCACAGGAACAGAAACCTATGGAGGCCCGCTAGTAACTGCCAGCGGACTTATTTTTATAGCGAGCACCAGAGATGAACGAATTCGCGCCTTTGATAAAAAGACAGGCAAAGTCGTTTGGGAAGATCAATTGCCGGCAGGTGGTTTTGCTACACCAATAACTTATGAGGTTGATGGTAAACAATATGTTGCTATTGCCGCAGGTGGAGCAAGAGGGGCAAAGTCAGGAGGTTGGTATATTGCTTTTGCCTTGAAATAGTTTTGCCTTGAAACCAGAAAATTCTTATACAAGTGATCAGGTTACATCCCGGTATAGGTGAAAGGTGTAATCAATTTCAGTTTTGTCTTCAATTCATTACTCACATCCAGCACATCAATAAAGGAATGAATTTTTTGCTGCGTAATCTTTTCATTCTTCCGCGTAAGCGACTTTAATGCTTCATAAGGATTAGCATAGCCCGTTCTGCGCAATACAGTCTGGATAGCTTCGGCAACAACCGCCCAGTTTTCCTCCAGATCATGATCGATAGCGGCCTGGTTTAGTTCCAGTTTGCTAATGCCTCTCTCTAAAGATCTAATGGCAACGAATGAATGGGCGAGTGGCACACCAATGTTTCTCAGAACGGTTGAATCGGTGAGGTCGCGTTGCAAGCGTGAGATGGGAAGTTTGGCGGATAGATGTTCGAAAATGGCATTAGCAAATCCAAGATTGCCCTCAGCATTTTCAAAGTCGATAGGATTTACTTTGTGTGGCATAGCACTGGATCCTACTTCGCCTTCTTTGATTTTTTGTTTGAAATAATTCATCGCTACATATTGCCAAACATCACGACTGAAGTCAATCAGGATGGTATTTATTCTTTTTAAATTATCAAACAGCGCAGCGAGGTTATCGTAGTGTTCAATCTGCGTTGTTGGATTGCTCCGTACCAAACCCAGCTGATTACTGACAAATGAATTCGCGAAATGATTCCAGTTGATTTCCGGATAGGCTATATGATGCGCGTTGAAGTTTCCGGTGGCTCCTCCAAATTTCGCGGAGTAAGGAATCGTGTGAAGCAGTTCAAGTTGTTTCTGAATTCGCTCAACGAATACATAGACTTCTTTTCCTAATCGGGTTGGCGATGCCGGTTGCCCGTGAGTTCGTGCCAGCATAGGAATGTCTTTCCACTGCACGGATAGATGCGTGAGCTCAGCCACCAATTTTTGTAGCGCAGGCAGAAACTCACGTTCCATATATTCTTTTAGTGAAAGCGGAATGGCGGTGTTGTTAATATCCTGTGAGGTAAGCCCAAAGTGTATAAACTCTTTGTATGCCGACAAGTTAAGTGCATCGAATTTGTTTTTGAGGAAATATTCAACGGCCTTCACATCGTGGTTGGTAGTCTTTTCAATTTCTTTGATAGTGGTAGCATCGGCCTCAGAAAAGTTTTTGTACAAAGCGCGCAGCTTAACTTCCATTTCTTTCGAAAATTCAGACAACTCGGGCAAGGCATAGGTAAGTGCTATGAAATATTCGATTTCAACACGCACCCGATAATATATCAGGCCGTATTCTGAGAAGTAAGGAGCTAAGGGTTTGGTCGTTCCAGAATAGCGTCCGTCCAGAGGCGATATAGCAGTAAGGGAATTTAATTGCACAGGTAACTTGTTAAGGCCTAAAATTACAAAAATGAATTGGGATTAGGTTGCCACTCCGTTCATCACATAATCTGACACCCTTCGCATAGATTATCGTTCAGACAGCTAATAAAAATCCCGTTAGTCGCGACTTTTTATAAATTTGCAGCCCTTTATGAGCCGATCTTTTGTTTTAGTAGTGATATTCCTCGTTCTGTTTTCTTCCCAAACGCTGGCGCAGAATAAGCCAGGTTCAGGGCTTCCTATTGCCAAAGCGAAGAGCGCTATTAAAATTGATGGTATTCTGGATGAGGAAGACTGGAAATCAGCAGGCACTGCAACTAATTTTTTTCTAAACTATCCGGTCGATTCGTTGCCTCCTACATTTCAAACGGAAGTGCGACTTACGTTTGATGATGATTTCTTCTACATTTCATTTGTGTGTTATGATGATGATAAATCCAATGTAGTTCAATCACTCCGCAGAGACTTCGAGTGGTCGCTTAACGACAATGTGGGGGTTTATATGGACCCGTTCAATGATTTTACGAATGGTTTCTATTTCAACGTAACGCCAAACGGTGTGCAACGGGAGGGCGTGATGTCGGGAGGAGGATCTATGGAAGGAAGCTATAATGCCAACTGGGATAACAAATGGTATTCATCTGTAAAACGATTGGAAGATCGGTGGATAGCGGAGCTTGCCATACCCTTCAAATCGTTTCGATATAATCAAAGCCAGCCTGTATGGAATATGAACTTTGTTCGTCAGGACCTTAAGCGCAATCAGCAATCGAGTTGGATAGCCACACCCATTCAGTTTTTCCCATCTTCTCTGGCGTGGACGGGCCAACTGCAATGGCAAACTCCAGCACCGCATGCAGGCACTAATATTTCTTTGATTCCTTACGCTGTAACCTCAATGGCGAAAGATGATGAGAATGGGACTTCAGATAACACCATCAATGGAGGTTTTGATGCCAAGGTGGCCATCACTCCTTCTTTGAATCTTGATCTCACCGTGAATCCGGATTTTTCTACTGTAGAAGTTGATAAACAGGTGATCAATCTTACCCGTTTTGAATTTCAATTTCCAGAGCGAAGGCAATTCTTTCTGGAGAATAGCGATCTGTTTTCTGCACCAGGCTTTACCACATACACACAACCATTCTTTTCCAGACGAATCGGACTTGCCACTGATTCATCGGGGTCTCTTCGAAGGGTTCCCATTCTTTTTGGTGCGCGAATCAGCGGTAAGATCGGAAAGAAATGGCGAGTTGGATTAATGAATATGCAGACCCGAGAAACGAAATCGTTAGGATTGCCAGGTCAGAATTATACGGTAGGTGTTTTGCAGAAACAAATCTTTGAAAGGTCAAACGTTGATATCTTCCTCGTGAATAAAGAATCGGTTGGGTTGGATAACTTTGATCCAACCAAATTTTATCATGAAAGCCTGATAAAAAAAGTTTGGAATGGAACGGATACGGTTACTAAACTCAACACGTATAATCGTGTAGCCGGTGTTGACTTCAACTTACTTACGGCCAATAACAAGTGGGGAGGTAAAGCCTATTATCATCATTCCTTTGATAATTATTCGAATGGCAATAAATTTTCTTACGGACTTTATTCCACGTACAACGTACGAAATTTAAGTGTGATGGGTGGGTTTCTTGGCCTGGGTAAAAATTACAATGCAGAAGTTGGATTTGTGCCTAGTATGGATGTGTATCCGGGTGTGTTCGGTACGTTCATGGAGACGAATTTGAAATTTTACCCAAAATCAGGACCTCTGGTTCTTATCAAACCTGGTATTTCCTACGATGATAATTATTTACCGGATGGAACATTAACTGATCAAAATTTTGGGCTTAACTACATCATGAATTTCCGTAGCACGGCCATCGTTTCGGTAAAATTGAAAAATGCATTTCAAAAACTACCTGCAGACTTTGATGTATTATATCCGAAGGGAGATTCTTCCTTGCTGAAGGGAGAAGAATATCACTGGAATGAATTTGAACTGAAATACACCTCCAACACACGAAGACTTTTTACCTACATGGTTACCCTCAGCGGGGGCGAGTTTTACAATGGAACCAGACAAGGTTTAGCCGGCACCTTATCGTATAGAGTGCAACCTTTTGGAAGTATTTCTCTGACTGGTGATTATAATCATATCGATCTTCCATCTGTTTATGGAAGCGCCACATTTCTGCTATTAAGTCCACGCGTAGATTTTACACTCACAGATAAATTATTTTTTACCACGTTTGTTCAATATAATGATCGGTATGATAACGTAAACCTCAACGCGCGTTTCCAATGGCGTTATAAACCTGCCTCCGATTTTTTTATTGTCTACACAGAAAACTATCTGCCAGAGCATCTACAGAGCAAAAACAAGGCTTTGGTACTCAAGTTTACTTACTGGCTTAATATCTAAACCTTTGTATTGCTGTTTAGACGGAATTGTCTTGATTCTTACCTTTTATGCCTTAAGTCTATCTATTGGTATTGCCACTTTATCAGTAATTTTGAGCGAGTTTAAACCTTAATTCAGATGGCATTTGGATTTTTTAAAAAGAGCGCGAAAAAAGAAGAGGCACATGTAAACCACGGTCCTCATTATTTTGATTTGAAAGTGAAGAATATCATTCAGGAAACAAAAGATGCAATCAGCATTGTGTTTGAGCAACCTGAAAATAAAATACCATACAAGTCAGGTCAGTTCTTAACATTGATTGCAACGGTAGCAGGAAAGGAAGTGCGCAGAGCTTATTCATTAAGTTCGTCTCCTTTCACAGATGCAGATCTTGTTGTTACCGTGAAGCGTGTAGATAACGGACTTATGTCTAACTGGCTGCCTGATAATCTTAAGGTAGGGATTACTATGAAGGTGATGGCGCCTACAGGTCATTTCATTACGGAATACAAAAAAGAGAACAAGAGACATGTAATCATGTTTGCAGGAGGCTCTGGTATTACACCGATGATGTCTTTGATAAAGAGTAACTTGACACAAGAACCCGAAAGCATTTGCTCTTTAATTTATTGCAACCGCGATATTGATAGTATCATTTTTAAAGACGAGTTTGAAAAACTTCAAATTGTTCGCGCAGGTCGTTTGAACGTGATTCATGTATTAGACAATGCCCCCATGAACTGGCAAGGATATTCCGGTTTGCTTAATCATGACATGCTAACAAAATTATTTGAGCGGATACCTGATTGGGGAATTGATAAAACCACCTACCTCATGTGTGGTCCTGAGGGGATGATGAAAAACGTAGAAGCTCTACTTGCTGAACGAAACATCGCTAAAGAGAAGATATTTAAAGAAAGCTTTGTTCAGGGCACCATCAACAAGGAAGAAAAGAAAGAAGACGCTAAACCCAGCAACGAGAAAAAGACCCGTGAGGTAACAATTCGCTACGATGGTCAGGAGTATAAATTCGTTGTTGAACCCAACCACACCATTTTAGAAACCGCACTTGACAAAGGAATTGACTTACCGTATTCCTGCCAAAGTGGGTTGTGTACCGCTTGTCGCGGAAAAGCATTATCAGGACAAGTAAAATTAGATGAAGAAGAAGGACTTTCACAATCCGAGCGAGCCGAAGGCTATGTGCTTACCTGCGTTGGTCATCCCATGACAGACGATGTGGTGATTGAGATTGGATAGTACTAGATACTAGTTGCTAGCATCTAGTATCATCTTTCTACTTGGCCGATTTTGTAAAGGATAGCCCATCGAAGTTTACTTTGGAAACTTTTCCTTTATCGTCCAAAGAAAAATTGGCATTGATCTTTCCATACCATCGTTTATCAAACCAACCCCGGAAGGTATCATAATGCCAATGGCTTACTCTTGCTTTTAAGAACTGGTTGGCTGCCAAAATCAATTCGTCATTTTCTTTTGTAACAATCAACTCACCATATAGCGGGTCGGTATATCGACCTGTATAATCATCTAAAGGATGAGAGGGTTTAGTATTGGGTACACGTGTAGCTTCTAAAAATTTTTCTTCTTTGTCTGCGCCTGCCTGAATGTTTTTATAGAGCGTGTAAATCTCGCCACTCCAGTCGCGGGTGCCGCCTAAAGCAAAGAGATCAAAAGCTTTATACATTAATGCGTGGCGTATTTCGGCATGATCGTAATTTCCAAAAATATAAATGGCCAGTTTACTATCAGGTAACTGACCGTGAATTGCAATTTCTCCGGCTAAACTTCCGGTGTGGTAGTTTATTTTTTTGCCGTTATAATCCTGTTGAAACCATCCTAATCCATAAGTCATCCAATTGGGTTTAGTTAAATAAGCGGTGGGATAGAACTGGCTTGCTGTTACCATCACTTGTGGTTTAAACATTTCAGTCCATGTGGATGCTTTCACCAAACGGCCTCCTGCATACTTACCGCTATCCAACATGCAGAGTGCCCATTTACTCATATCATCTGCGCAGGACCACACACTGCCTGCCGGGCCTACTATATCGGCACTGGTTCGTTCGATTACTGTAATTTTGTTATCGACCCAATAATGAGGATGCGATTGATTGGTATCTTTCACCATCTTCAATGTTGAATACGTGCGCGTCATACCCAATGGTTGGAAAATTCTTTTTTGAATAAATTCTTCCCAGGGTTGCCCACTTACTTTTTCAATCACTTTACCGGCATATAAATAGAAAATATTTTGATAGATGAAACTGGATCGTAAGGAATAACTAGGTTTTACCAGTTTCATCTTGGCTAAGATCTGATCACTGGGGATGTTCATAACACTCCATAAAAAATCAGCATTGCCTACACCCGAGTTATGTGTAAAGAGATCGCGGATTTTTAGTTCACGTGTCACATACGGATCGTACAATTGGAAATCGGGAAGGTAATTAATTACAGGGTCATCCCACTTCACTTTTCCTTCATCGACCAACATGGCCATGCAAGTTGCCGTCATGGCTTTAGTGGTGGAACCACAACCAAACAGTGTCTGCGTATCAACAGCATTGCTAGTGCCTGATTGTTGCACACCATATCCCTTTTTAAAAATGACCTTTCCGTCTTTTACAACAGTCAACGCGAGACCAGGTACCTGATAGAGCGTTCGCGATTTTTCAACGTAAGTATCAAACTCTTTTACTTTGTTCTCGATAGTTTGTGCTTCTGTTGCCAGGAAAGAAAGCACGAGCAAGCCGATCAATAAAACATGTCTCATACTGTGAAGTTATTAATTTAACCAGTTATATTTTTTTAAAATCGATAATACAGCCGCTCTCTTTTCCTCCTGCGGTGTGGGAAGATTGCAAAGCATCATGTAGGTAATTCCTTTTTCGGGAATGCTTACATAGTCACCGTAGAACCCCCCTTGTGTTCCTGTGTGATAAATCATTTTTGAGCCGTCTTCTGTTTTACCTATAAACCAGCTATAGCCAATAAAAGGAAGTGAACTGCTTTTCCAGTTTGGATATTCCTTAATTGTTCTTGAGTCCTCAATAGTTTTAGCATCCGAGAATTTGATGTTTCGTAAAGCCAATTCGTATTGTGCCAACTCTATTACCGAACTCCATACTCCGCCATTGCCGGCAGCAGCAAAGGTGGGCTCTTCACCATAATCTTTTTCAATGAATACATCGTTGGTTTTTAAATACGCATGAGATACTCCTGTGATGGGATAAGGGCCATCGGTGATCACGCTGGTTTTCATTCCGGCAGGATCAAAGATTTTTTCTTTCACAACCTCTTGCCATTTTTTACCAGTCACTTTTTCAATGATTAAAGCGAGACCATTGAAGGCAGGATTGGAGTATTCATACTGCGAACCTGGTTCGAACAGCAATGAATCGTTTAGCTTTAATGGAGCAAAGTTTTCTTCGTCTTTGGCCGTGAGTAAAAATATGCTATCTAATAACAGTCTTCGGTTATCCGGAAGTCCTGAGGTATGGGTGAGTAGATGATGGATTTTAACTTGGTTGGCTATCGCAGGATTTTTAAAATCACTAAAGTATTTGGCAAGACTGTCTTGTAACGATAATTTACCTTCATGAGCCAGATCCAGAATGACATGGGATACAAATGTTTTTGAAATTGACCCAGTGTTGAACAATGTTTGCGATGTGATTGTCTCGTTGGTTTGAAGATCGGCAAGACCATAGCCTTTGGAAAAAATTATTTTTTCGTCTTTCATAATTAATATCGCTCCACCTGGGCCTTTCGTGTTAAAGGCATTTTTGAAATATGAATCCAGATCATTTTCAAAAGTTGATTTCTGTTCGCACCCACTCAAAAACAAGATTAAAATGATAGCAAAGAAATAACGGGTCATAGATTTTCTTTTTCCTGTGGAATCGCGAGAATATCATACGTGTTTTTAACGGCCATGTTTTCTCTGGTGATTTTCACTTTAACCCGTGGAGTAAGGTCCGTTCGGTAGAGATTGTATTTCTTTGATGTTAGTAAATCAAATAGTTCTAATTTTTCTTGCTCGGTAGCGGGACCAAAACATTCTGTGACAAGGTAAGGTCGATACTCATCAATGATTCCTGTAATAGTTTTAATGATTTCCTTATCATATCCCTCTGCATCAATCTTAATAAAAGTTAATTTGGAAAGTTGAGGGCCATAATTCTTTTTGAGGTACTGCTCTAGATTTTTTCCTGTTACCTGAAAGGTGTAGCGTGTATTTCTTTTCTTATTGTGAGTGAATCCAACAATGCCACCATTTCCATAAGAAGGATCTCCTGATCCAAAAGTAAATTCTCCGTCTTCTGCTGTCGCTGCAAAGTTTAGCGGGGTTATATTTGTTTTATCTTTATTGAAGTCTGAGTTTACTTTCAATATTTTAAAAATATGTGGATTAGGTTCAAACGCCAACCTAGTTCCTTCCGATCCTGCTGCTAATGCCATGGGAACCGTGGTGTCGCCTTCATTGGCTCCAACATCAATGATCAAATCACCTTTCTTTATGAACTGCTTATAGAAATTTACATTGTCTTGGTTTACTTTGTTGCCAAATTCACCTGGATGCAGCCATTGGGCGTATTGCACAGGGCCTTCGTCTTGTAAATTGAAGGTTACAGTTTTGAACTCATATTCCTTAAATGCTTTTCTCTCTTTTCGTTCACGCAATTTGTTAATGATGTAATTGATCATATCGGTGTTTGTTCGGTTAGGGTCAAATATTAATCCGATGCTTCTGGTCAGACGAAATATTTTGAATTGACCACTCAATCTTTTTTTGAAAGGGATGTTTTCTTACAGTGCAGTCTTCTTTCTGACAAATATGGCAGGAGAAATCAAGGCACCCATCGGAGTGCACATATAACTCAAGCGTCTCGCCAAACTCCTTACGCACCAGCGCTGCCAGCGCATCGATTTCATGATGGGCTTCATGAACGTTCAAATACCAGGGAATAGTAATATGGGCATCTAAATGAAGCACTGGTCCATATTTTATTATTCTCATGTTGTGTAGATCAACCCAGTTTTCTTTACGATTTTGGTTCAGCAGTGTAACCATTTTTTTTAAAAGTTCTTCATCCGTTTCATCCATAATGCCGGCAATGGACTGTCGCACAATCTTATAGCCATTGTAGAGGATGATCACACCAAAGAAAATAGCCACGGCACTATCGAGCCAGATTATTTCAAATATATAGATGGCTATGAGTCCTGCGATAATGCCCAGGGTTGAGTAGGTATCCGTTTGTAAATGTTTACCACTAGCATTGAGCGCGTATGAATTATGATTTTTTCCAACGCGGATACACCAGGCTCCCATCAGGTAATTTATAATCGCGGTCGATGCAATCAGAATTAATCCATAGTCAATTTTGTGAAGTGTGCGTGGGTGGATCAACGAGTTTATGGATTCGTAAAGAATGAGAATGGCGGCAATAACAATGAGTGTGCCCTCTACAGCAGAAGATAAGAATTCCACTTTACCATGTCCATAAGGATGATCAGCATCGCGTGGTCGTGCTGATACCATCAGGCTGTATAATCCTAACATGCCGGCAACCACATTCACAATGCTTTCCATGGCATCGGTAAGGATAGCTACCGAGTGCGTTAAAAAATAGGCAACAAATTTCACCAGCAGAAGGGCGATGGCCACCACCACTACAATTCGTTGTATTTGGATGTTCTTTTCTGCTGCTGTCAAGATGGATTATTCTTTTTCCTTACAATTCCCACGATGGCCACAATGGCGATAATACTCCACACGGTATTAATAAATGTAAACGGATAAGCTTCTTTGTAGATGCTGTTCATGATTAAGAAAAGCGCACCGGTCAGATTCAGCAGTTGAAAAGCTAAGGAATCTGATTTTATTTTTTGATAACTGTTGAGTGCATAGGCAGCGATTACCTCTATCGATCCAATCCAACCCAGTATGTCAATGATGAGATTCACAGACGAAAAATGATTAATCTCTCATCTTCACTCTTAACAAATACATGTCGGCCGTGATATATAATATTTTTTCATCGGGAGAGAGCGCGCAGTTGGCTGAAGCTTCCGGTAATTTTATTTTACCAAGCACGTTGCCTTCTTTATTAAGAATCCAAATGCCGCCAGGACCTGTGGCAAATACATTTCCCTTGCTGTCAATCTTAAATCCATCTGGCGAACCTTTTTCAGTCCCCATCAGGGAAGTGGCGTTGTAGAAAATTTTGGCTGACTTCACCGAGTCACCCTGAGCATTGAGTTCAAATTCATACCAGATTGCTTTGGCTCCATCGGAGTTGGCAACCAGAAATTTCTTTCCATCGGGCATGAAGGCAATGCCGTTTGGTTTCGTGAGGGAATCAACCATTATAGAGACTACACCCTGTGGTGTAACTTTATATACGCCATTTATAGGTGTTTCTTTTTCTATGTCAGCATCCATGTCACCAAGTCCATAAGGTGGATCAGTAAAGAATAAATCTCCATTATTTCTGTAGGCAGCATCGTTGGGGCTGTTGAAACGTTTGCCTTCATAATTGCTTGCCAGTGCTACAAAGTCGGGCTTAGGATCTTTCAATGAAGCTTTCATCTTCGCTACTTGACGGTTTCCATGCTGGCAAAGAATCAAAGAATCGTTGTGGAAGATTAATCCATTCGATCCTTTTTCCCGACTGCGAGTTGAGTCGCCCGTGAATCCGGATGGCGTCAGGTAAGGTTCAACTCCTTTTTCTTCCGTCCATTTGTACACGATATTTTCAGGTACGTCCGAAAAAAGCAGCATATTTTCTTTTTCAATCCAGACGGGGCCTTCACTCCAGGTATAGCCTTGGCCTATTATTTCAATGGTAGCATTCGCGGATAGGATGTCATCCAATGCAGGATCTGTTTTTTCTATGGAACCAATTGTTTTGATCTCCCTGGTGCCACAGCTGGCAAGGATTAATGCAGATAATAACAGTCGTTTCATTCGATTATGATTTTCCGATGGAAGATAGGAAAAATCAATTACGATTTCACCACCTGTTTTTTTAAGGAAAGGAAATATAATAGGTATTACAAGAGGCCTGTTGAAAAAATTCTATAGCGCTTACACACTTTGCCATTCAATTTTTCACATTCTCCCCGCATGCTTAAATTATGTTCAAGAATAAGATGACTGTCCATTATTTCAAGTCCATTTTTAATAGCTGATTCAATCATGGCTTTTCCCATCATGGCGCTAATGCCTTTACCGTGATGTCCATTTTTTACTGCACCCAGCATGAGGTTGAGTTGTTTACTCTTTCTCATTGAGTTTAATACATAAATAAATCCGAAGGGAAAAAGTTTTCCTTTTGCTTTTTGTATGCCGGCACTCATGTCGGGCATGGCCACCACAAATGCAATCACCTCATTTGTTTTATTAACCACCACTTTCACATATTCCGTATCGAGCACTGGCAAGTATTGATCTGCAAATTTTTTCATTTCCTTCTCACTCATGGGAGCAAAACCAAACAGTGGAGCATAGGTTTCATTCACCAACCTGAGAACGGGAATGATGTAAGGCTTTAATTGTCGTTTCGATTTAAACTCGATCAGATTCAAAGTCTGATTTTTTACGATCCGATCGTAAATCCTATTGTAAAGAGGAGGGACTTCTTTGGGTATTGGCATTTGATACGATACACAATCGACTTCTTTCGAATATCCTTCACCGAATACCAGATCAGGAAGATAACCAGGGTTCGTAGGCGTTGCGAGTACTGGCAAATATTCAAGTCCTTCAATCTGTAGTCCCTGCGGATCTTTGTCTGAAAAACCAAATGGGCCAATCAGTTTATTCATACCCTTATTCATTGCCCATACTTCTATAGAATTGATAAGCGTATGCGCGATTTCCTGATCATTGATGCAATCGAAATTGAAAAAGCGAGCAGTTTTTTCCTGATGCATTTGATTATATGGGTGATGGATGATTCCCATAATACGCCCCACGGCTTTACCATCTTTGTACAAAAGCATGCGCATAGTTTCGCAATGCTGTAAAATCTTATTCTTTTCAGGATCATGAAAGGCCCATTCATCTTCATAAAATGGTGGTACCGATCGAGCTTCGTTTTGATAAAGATTTCTGCACAGATAAATGTATTCCTTAAGAAGAGCTTTACTATTTACCGGTTTAAGTTCAAGAGACATATCGGTCAGGATTATTATAGATGGGGATAACCCGCAGTTGACAAATTCAACTAATTTTGTGACTTGCTAAATATAGCTCATTTTAAAATTAATTAAGTATGACCATAGCTGAGAAAATCAACCGACCTAAGCGCACCTTTATTCCTGAAGACATTAACGTTTCTGATTGGAATTCGCTAAAGTTGTTCTTCGAAAATCTACTCTCAAGAGAATTGGTTGATGTTCAGTCATTAAGAAAATGGTTATCAGACCGTAGTGAATTGGAATCGGTAATTAGCGAGGATATGGGATGGCGCTACATCAAAATGACGTGCTATACAGATAATGACGAATACAGTAAGAGCTACCAGGATTTTGTAGAAAACATTCAACCTGAGATTGCTCCGCTGGCTGATTTGCTCAATAAAAAATTGGCCGCTTCACCTTTCCTGACTTCTTTGGAAGGTGAACGTGGTTTTAAAATTCTTATCCGCAACCTCAAGAAAGACATTGAATTATTCCGTGAGGAAAATATTCCACTGTTTACTCAGATCAATACGGACACTCAGAAGTATGCGCAGATTTCCGGAGCGATGATGGTAGAAATACGTGGTAAGGAACTCACCCTGCAACAAGCCAGTGTGATTTTACAATCTACCGATCGCGCAAAGCGGGAGGAGACTTATCGTAAACTCGCAGAACGTAGATTAAAAGATAAAACAGAACTTGATGATCTGTTTTCTAAATTGATTGATCTTCGTCACCAGGTTTCAAAAAATGCTGGCTTTGCAAACTTTCGAGATTACATGTTTAAGTCGTACGGAAGATTTGACTATACACCTAAAGATTGTTTTGATTTTCATGACGCCATCGCCAGCGAGGTGGTTCCCATTCTGAATGAACTTAGTAAGGAGCGTAAGAAAAAATTGAACGTATCGTCTTTGCGCCCCTGGGATAAAGCAGTAGATCCTGAAGGAAGAGAGCCATTAAAGGCATTTGAAAATGGAAGTGATCTCACAGATAAATCGATAGCATCCTTTCACCGATTGGATCCTTTCCTGGGTCATTGTTTATCGATTATGAAATCCATGGGCCATCTTGATTTGGAATCCCGTAAAGGAAAAGCTCCTGGTGGTTATAATTATCCGTTGGCAGAAATTGGTGTGCCTTTCATTTTTATGAATGCAACGTCTACGATGCGCGACATGACAACCATCATGCACGAAGGTGGGCATGCGGTTCATAATTTTTTAACCAAGGATTTACCATTGGGTGATTTCAAATCGCCACCGATGGAAGTCGCAGAATTGGCTTCTATGTCGATGGAATTAATTTCGATGGACACCTGGGATATTTTCTTTCCTGATCCGGAAGATTTGAAAAGAGCCAAGCGTGAGCAACTGGAAGATATCATTGAAACACTGCCATGGGTGGCAACCATCGATCAGTTTCAACATTGGATTTATGAGAACCCAACTCATTCGCAAGAAGACCGAAAGAAAAACTGGAATGCTGTGTTTGCTCGATATGCTGATCCGATTACGGATTGGAGTGGCCTGGAGGAGACAAGAGATTTTGCCTGGCAGAAGCAGTTACACTTGTACGAAGTTCCATTCTATTATATCGAATATGGTATGGCTCAATTAGGTGCCATTGCGTTGTGGAGAAATTATAAACTGGACAAGCAGAAAGGCCTGGAAGGTTACATGAATGCACTGAAGTTGGGTAACCTAACCACGATACCAGAAATTTATAAAGCAGCTAATATCAAATTTGATTTTAGCAAAGCTTACATCAAAGAACTAATGGACTTTGTAAAAGAAGAGTTTGCCAAGATTTAGCCCCGCGCTTTATCGAGTAAATCGCTAAGCTGCTTTGCAGCTTCTTTGGATAGGTTTAAGTAATGCGATTCCAGATTATGGATTGCTGTGTCTAGTTTGGTGAGCAGATCAAGCCCCGTTTCAGTAATGCTGATGTCGGTTGCCCGCTTATCGTTAGGGCATTGATTTTTGTTGACTAGTTTTTTTCCAATCAATCGATCCAGTAGTCGGGATACATCAGAGTTTTTATCCAGCATCCGACTTTTAATTTCTACGGCTGGTATGGGCTTGGGATGCTGGCCTCGTAATATTCTGAGCATGTTGTACTGCTGACCGGTTACACCAAAAGGTTCAAAGAGTTCTTTTTGTTTGTTCTGTATCCAGTTGGCGGTAAAAAGAAGATTGAGCACCGCTTTCTGATGCGTGCTTTTAAATTTTGATTGCTTGATCTCCTCTTCTATGGTCATAAAAAAAGAGGGAGCTTTTTGAGCTCCCACTAAATCAGATTAATTAAGCTTGCTTATCGACTTCAATTTTGCATGAAATGGTAACTTCATCACTTACTACAGCACCACCGTCCTGTAGTTTACTTGCCCACTTCACTCCATAATCCTGACGGTTAACAACTCCTATCACCTTAAAGCCGGCTTTGAAACCACGACCTGTGTTGATTGTGCCACCATAAGTAACATCGAATTTTACATCTTTGGTCACGTCTTTCATGGTGAATTGACCTTTCAATACATATTTACCACCTTGTTTTACTAACGTGCCTTTGAATTTAATGTCTGCAGACTTCTCAGCGTCAAAAAAGTCAGCTGACTTCAAATGGCCATCACGTTTTTCATTGTCCGTATCGATAGAAGCCACTTTTGCAGAAAATTCAACTTCTGCTCCGTTGAAATCATCAGACTTGCTGATTACGGAAGCATCAAAATCATTAAATTTTCCTTCCACTTCTGATACCACCATGTGCACTACGCTAAAACCCACCTTAGAGTGAGATTTATCGATTTTCCAGGTAGTTTGCGCAGTTGCAAATCCAGCTACCAATAAGAAGGCAGCCAATAGATTCATTTTTTTCATGTTTTTTTGATTTTAGTTAGCATTTTGTTTTGCTCTGCAAGTATAACACCAGTTTTTAAATAGATGTTTAAACATCTATTTTTCTTTTGTTAAATACTTGTTAATCAATTAGTAAAAAATTGTTAATGCGGAGCTTGCACTCTCAAGACTTCCGGAATTCACTCCACGGAGTGATTCTTATGAATTCGATTCTTAGAATTTCAGATAGAAATCACGAGTGAGGTTTTTGTAATTCGTTGTCCAAACTTCATCATATTCATAAAGTATCAATGTCTCTTTATGTATCTCCTGATTGCTAAGTTCAAGTTGAAAAAGTAAACGTTCGATAGGTTTATTCATACGCGCTCTGAATTCACATAAACGTGTGCAATGCCAGCCCTGGTTTTCGGCCAATGCGATAATACTTTGTCCTTCTGTTGCAGGAAGGATAACACAAAGTCTTCCTTTCGGTGACAAGAGGCGTTTAGCATGAGTGAGAAGTTCTTCAGGAGGTAATGATTCGGTGTGTCGTGCTCTTGTTCTTTCTTCGGCAGGAGGTTTTGCACTATCGATGAAGAAGGGAGGATTACTCACAATCAGATCATAACGATCAGATTCGAACTGCTGAAAAGAACTATGTTCAACTCTTATTTTATGTGGCCAGGGAGAATCGGCAACATTTTCTCTGGCCTGTTTACAATCTTCTTCAGAAATATCAATGGCATCAATATGTGTTTGAAGTGATGATCGTTGTGCCATCATTAAAGCAATTACCCCTGATCCTGTGCCAATATCTAAAATACGATTGGCTTGATCAACATCAGTCCAAGCGCCAAGTAACACTCCATCGGTTCCTACTTTGTGGGCACAGCGATTGTGCTTCACTGAAAATTGTTTGAAACGAAAGATGTCTTTGGTTTTTATGGCCATCAGATGAATAGCAATCAGGTCGGCATAGCGTGATGATACACTTTATTCTCCCACTCCTTTAACAATGGATTCATGAACGAGAACCAGAGTGGAGGGATCAACGCAATCAAAATCATGGTGGGATAACCGAAGGGAAGCTGCGGACTTTCATCATAATGATTCAACACCTGGTAGCGTTTAATCGCGTAGGCGTGATGATCCGAATGGCGTTGCAACTGAAACAAGAAAAAGTTGCTGATGAGATGACTGGCATTCCACGAGTGCAGCGGATTTACACGTTCGTATTTTCCTTCAGCTATCTTTTTGCGCACAATGCCGTAGTGCTCTACATAGTTAACTAACTCCAGCAGCGTGAAGGCAAGGATACTTTGCGCAAAAAAGAACACAGGCACCTGCCATTGAATGGTATCACGATTTATACTGAACAGGTAAGTTAATAGTACGCAAAACAGAATTGGCAATAATGTGAACCCGATCATTTCATTTTCAAGACTGAAAACGGATTTGCCTTTTCGTTGCAAATTTTCTTTCTCCAGTTTCCACGCATGGGCATATCCTTCAAACACAGACCGAAACCAAAACGAGTAAAAGTTTTCATTTTTTCTGGCTGTGGCCGGATCTTCTGGTGTAGCCACATGCACATGATGACCCCGATTGTGTTCGATATAAAAATGCATATAGCAAACCGTCATTAAAATCACCTTACCGTAAAAGCGTTCCAGCCTGGATTTCTTATGTCCTAATTCATGCGCTACAGTAATGCCTATGCCTCCGGTTAGTAAGCTCACACTTACCGTAAAGCCAATCCATTCTGAAATGGTATTGATAGTACCGGTAGTCATCGCATAAGCGCTCCAGATAATAAAGCAAAGTTGAATGAATGTCCACAAGTAGGTGATGAAGCGATAGTAAAATTCTTCTCCTATGATTTTTGCCTCGGTTTCAGTTACGTTTTTGGTATCCACTCCAATCTGGTAATCAACGAACGGAATGAATAGGAATACAAATCCAAGCGTAAAGTAATTCCACCATCCTCCGAGGTAATAACCAACGATGATTTGTACAGGCAGTATGAATGCGGTGAAGAAGCTGAGCTTTTTGATAATCTTCATGCTCCAATTTACAAAAAAGTAGGTGTTCAGTTGTTTAGCCAAATAAAACAAATGCTTTTCATCAGACCACAAGGAGGTTCGTTGTTTGGAGCATTTAATTCCCAATAATATCACTTTCAATTAATTAGATTATCTTTGCGAATTATTTTTACTTAAATACATTAATGAAATCATTTGACGCCCTGGGACTTTCCGGGCAACTGGTGGAAACGATCCGCCTCATGGGTTTTGAATCACCCACACCGATTCAAGAGCAAGCAATTCCAATATTATTAACCGGAAATACTGACCTTGTTGGGTTAGCACAGACCGGTACCGGCAAGACCGCTGCCTTTGGTCTTCCACTGTTGGAGTTGATTGATGACTCTAACCGCTCTACGCAAGCTCTGATTCTGGCGCCAACGCGCGAGTTGAGCGTGCAAATCACCAGTGACCTTGAGAAGTTCTCCGCTGGGATGAAAAATCTAAGTATCGTAACGGTGTATGGCGGAGCCAGCATCAGCGATCAGATTAGAAAAATAAGACAGGGAGTGCAAATTATTGTAGCCACTCCCGGCCGGTTGATTGATTTGCTTTCGCGCAAGGTAGTGGACTTAACTGCTATCCGCTATGTGATTCTGGATGAAGCAGACGAAATGCTCAACATGGGTTTCAAGGAAGATATCGATGATATTCTTTCCACTATGCCTAAGCAAAAGAACGTGTGGCTTTTTTCGGCTACCATGCCTCGCGAGGTAAGGGAGATTTCGAAAAACTACATGACCAATCCCCAGGAACTTACGATGGGTGAACGCAACCAAGGTAACGAGAACATCGACCATCAATACATTGTGGTGGATGATCGCGATAAGTACCTGGCCTTGAAAAGATTTGTAGACTATACCCCCGATATTTTTGGTGTGATTTTCTGCAGAACGAAAATCGATACGCAAAAAATTGCTGAGCATTTGATCAAGGACGGATACAATGCCGATTCGTTACATGGTGATTTAACGCAGATGCAGCGCGATCGCGTGATGCGCAGTTTTAAAAACAAAACGCTTCAACTTCTTGTCGCTACCGATGTGGCTGCACGTGGTATTGACGTGAGCGGAATCACCCACGTGATTCACATGAACATGCCGGATGAAATGGAGTACTACACACATCGAAGCGGACGTACTGCCCGCGCAGGTAAGAAAGGAATTTCATTAGCGATCATTTCTAAAAAGGAGATCGGTCGTATTCAACAAGTAGAGCGTAGCTTAAAGAGAAAATTCTCAAAAATAAACGTGCCTTCAGGGGATGAGGTGTGTCAGAATAAATTACTGGCGCTTGTTCATAAGGTGAAGCAGGTAGAAGTGAATGAAGAAGAAATTGATTCTTTCTTACCTGAAGTATATCATGAACTGAAAGACTTAACGAAAGAAGATATCATTAAGCGTTTTGCTTCGATTGAGTTCAATCGTTTCCTCGAATACTATCGCGATGCGAAGGATCTTAATAAATCAGAAGGAAGAGCTACAAGATCATACGAAAGTGGTAGTGATGCAGGTGATGATCAGTTTATCACGGGTGACCGTATCTTTATCAATGTGGGTAAGATGGATGACCTTGAAAAGGGAACCTTGTTGGGATTGATTTGTGATTTTGGTGAAGTGACCGGAGATGTGGTTGGAAAGATTGATCTCAAGGGAGCTTATTCATTCTTTGAAGTGGACAAGAAATACACCGAGCAGATTATGAAAGGGTTTGAAGGTGTTGAGGTTCGTGGTAGAAAAGTAAGATTGGAACTTTCAGGCCCTAACAAAGAGCAATATTCAGACAAGAAGAAGGAACGCTTCTATGGCTCTAAGAAAGAGTCATTTGGTGGAGGAAGCGGTGGTGAGCGAAGAAGCGGTGGAGGAGATAGAAGAAGTAGCGGAGGAGATCGCAGAAGTAGCGGTGGTGAACGAAAAGGACGCGGAAGATATTAGACTTCTAAGTTATTAAGTTGATCTAAGCGTAAGTAAGATGAGTTGTCAGGAGATTTCTGGCAACTCATTTTTTTGGCTGCTACACAGGTTTAAATGGTTCAAATGCTTCTTTGCAGGTATTGCAATAGAAGATGGCTCTTCATAGGGTAGGACTGAAAGTCGATTTTAATTCTGTGTTGGTTCCATCGTAGCGAAGGCATATGATGGTTTCCAGAATTTCAAGAACCATAAATATTTTGGATGAGGGTGGAGGTGCCAATTCAAATTGCTTTAAGGATTGCTTTCTCTTTTCAGAAATCAGATCAGATCTCCATGGTTTTTTGAAGCTGATGTTTACAAAAATATTTTTTAAACCACGGTTTTTTTAAACACCTTTTACTTCATTCTTCATGTATTCCATGACGGGGCAACAAACGTAGGAGTCATCTCCACAGTAACTTTTTCTTTATTTATCACTACATGGGTAATCACACCTAGATCACCCAGAGACAGCACCGGTATTTCCTGATCTTTTACTTCTTCGAGCCAGGCTTAGATTTCATCCACAGTAGGATTCACTAGGGATAAATTATGTTGAATGATCCTGCAATGATTTGATTAAGATGATGCTTGAGGTGCTTTACATAATCAGCAGCCAGCCACTCAATAGTATAAATGGATGGACTTATCTTTCCAGTATCGCACGTGCGATTGCAATTCTCCATGGGCATGTTCTTGAGGACCACAATGATTCGTTCGTTCAGCAATTGCCATAGCATGATTACATCAACATCATTCATATGTTGGTAGTCATTGGCACTTACCCAATAGTCCTGATCGTAAACGATGTTGGGCTGTTGTTCATATTGCCCCACCACAAACCTACGGAGGTTATTATGTGCGGAGTCGATCAGGTGGCCAAGCACTTCTTTTTTGCTCCACTTGGTTGGATTTGGGTTTGCATTTGCATTAAAATCATTCGTATTGATCTCCTTTATCCTGATCGAAATAGAGGTAATGATTTCGTGTAGCTCTGTGGTTAGTTTTTCTATTATCATTCTGCGGTTGGGTCCCTATTAAATACCTTACTGATTTCATTTACCAAACGTTGAAGATGTTCACTATGTTTTCCAGCTCTACTTCCGAGGATGGGTTGAATGATTTTCGCATCCGGCAACTGCAGACTGGATTGATCAAATATCTTTTGAATCTGTGCCAGCCACTTATCCTTTAATTTCTGTTCACCTTCAAAGATGCCGCTGTTGATGAGTTCAGTTTCGTAAGGAGATTCTTGAAAGATGCTCAATGCAAAGGATAGCGTGTATTCTAATGATTTCTGAAGATGCACTTTACTTTCGGTAGTAGCTGAGCCAAGTTGTTTGATCCTCGTATTAGTGTGCTGCGTGTGATATCGTAATTCGCCACGGATTTTTGTGGCCAATTCAGCCAATGGTTCAAAAGAAGAGCCGGTAAGTACTTCGAATCATATCGCTTCTGCCGTACCATACAGAAAATGCCTGATCAAACTGAAGTCGTATTCGGCAAGCTTAATCGGATCTTCTTGAGCAATGCTCTCCGCTTTAACGCCTTCAAATGTATTTCCGCCTCCGTACATGATGGACTTGTTTTACGACTAATAATCGTTTGCAATAGGAGTACAAGACTTAGAAAGGATAGTCTGGACTATCAAAAAATAAGGATGTAGGATTTTTAGGATTTCTTTAAGCCATTAACGAGCATATCGGCAAGTTGCTGACCTAGATTTTGAGGGTCAATTTTACTGGCTGGGTCATACCACATGGGCATCCAGTTGAGGGATGAGAAGAGCGTCATTACAGCGAGCTTCTTATCAATAGTTTCTTTAAACTCACCATTGCGTGTTCCTTCTTCAATGATTGTTTTGAAACGATTGATGTAATTAATCCTGAGTAAAAGAAATTCACGCAAATGAGCCTGACTCAAATGACGGTGTTCATTCATAAATACGGCAGAGGCTGTGAGGTCTTTGGCCATCACTTGAATGTGACCTACAATACCCAGTTTAAGCTTTTCGGTAGCCGAAACATTTTTCTTTTCAACTTCCATCAAAGACTTTCTAAATTCAGTGGCCATGTCGAAACACAGATACTGAAGAATTTCTTCTTTGGATTTAATATGAGAGTAAAGGCTGGCTGCTTCGATACCAAGTTTCTGAGCCAGGTCGCGCATCGAGGAGGCCGCATATCCTTTTTCGCGAAATAATTCAGCGGCACTTCGTATTACTTGTTCTTTGCGGGAGAGATTTGCTACTGCTTCCATTTTCACTAATCGTTGTGCCAAGTTAATTAATTAAATTTGATAAAATTCAAATACTATCAAAAATGGAGTTCAATTCAGTGAAGGACTACTTTTATAAGTTGAACAATAGGGGATACCAACTCATGATGTTGCCTCTGATCACCTTTGCTTTGTTCTATAGCCAGCCTGTATTTAAACTGCCCGAACTGGTTTTATTGAATCAGGAGAATTCCAGCCTATTATTTTTTGTATCAGGTGTTTTTACTTTAGTAGCCCTAACGATCGTTCAGATAAGAACAAAAAATCAAGCTCGCGCGATAGCCAAAGAGGTTGGCTTGGGAATTAAATTAGAGAGACTGGGAACGGTATTAACGCGAAAGATGGTAGCTATTTCATTGACCATATTGTTTATTTCAATGGCTTTATTTTTTACAGGAGATAGCTACTTTGCGATAGCCTTTGCCATTCTTTTTTTTTGGTATTTTATGCAATGGCCAACACCAGGTCGAGTGTGCCGACTTTTAAACTTACGTGGTGATGAGCACCAAATGGTGATAACACGTGGTGAGGCATTCAAATAAAAAAGTCCGTATCGCTTAGTTCAATACGGACCATCTGGATTTGGATCAAGATTAAAATGTTACTCCGAAGCTGAAGGCATTTAACCTGGGCCCTTTGTTTTCTGCGAATAGATCATTCAGATCATAGTTGAAGAATAGATCTACATCTTTGAATCCTACCTGAGTGCGCAATCCATAGCGAATGTTATTCAGATAGAAATTGTCATGTTCTTTTGGTTTATGTTCGTCACCATTCTCTTCGAATACTTGTTTGGAGTAACTATCGATTCGATAACCAACATAAGGGCCAACACCAATTCTGAAGGAATCTGAATTTCGATCATCGAAGAAGCTTGGTTTTCTTGTGTTGCCGCCACAGTCGATCATGGGTACGATCGAGGCGTTGAGATAGGTGGCTGTTAATTTGCTTTTTTTGAAATCAAGATCACGTGTATCTAAGGCAAAGTGCACAGAACTATTGTCTTTCGTTATTTGCGTTTGCTCATTTTGAAACTTGAAGTTATACCAGCTTGCACCTAAGCTCCACTCCAGGTAAAATTTATTAGCCACCCGTGTGCGCTGCACGAAGTTGAGGCCAACATACCATGAACCCCATGGCTTAACGGTGTAAAGGCTATTATTCTGATCAGGAAATTTTCCACTGGAAAGATAGTTGTTCGTTCCCAGATCAAAGTTGAATGATTGGTAGGTGCGTCTATTGTGCCGATTTTTATCGCGATCACCAGAGCCCCAGTCTTCTTCTTGATCATTATTTTCCTCAGATTCCTTTATGGCAGAAATTTCTTCAGTCCACTCCTTTTTCAGGTACTCTTGTGATGAACGAATATTGGAGGTGGTATCTTTTTGTTCCAACTTACTGATCAGATCATTCATTAATGCTTGGAGGTCATATTTCTTCAACGTTTCAAGATCTTCTTTGCTTTGAATGGTGAACGTTATTTTACTGGCTTCTCCTACTTTGACAACTACTGTATCCGCTGCTTTTTTTTGTGCTTGAATAAAAGTTCCGGATAGTAAGAGTGCGAGAGCAATTACAATTCTCTTTTTCATGTTCGTAATAATTAGTTACTTTTTGTTTTATCTTTTCTAAAGTCTAGAGCAAATAGTTGGTTTTTCGCATTTCGAATACTACTCAGGTCAGAATCACCATTTTTCATATTGAGTGCGGCATCTAGTATTTTTTTCAAGCCAGAGTTAGTTTCCACCGCAGTTTGTGTTACGGCTACGGTTAGCTCCTTGGCGACCGGTGGCAGAAAGAATTCAATCACGATTGGCTTTTCTTTTATCTTGGATTGAGCAATGAGAACTGACTCAGTAATTGTAACTTCTTCTACCTGTTTTTGGGTTTCAAGGTTATTCTTTATGATGTTTTCAGTATCTGAATTTTGTATTTTCTTTTTGATTTCATCCGTGGAAATTTCTTTTCTCCTTCTTTCTGGTTTGGATGTTTGGGCAATATTTGGTTTTGTATTCTCTTTAATGGGTTCAATTGGTTTTTCGATTTCTTTTTTTGCAGTGAGTGGTGAAGAGGTAATGGTTTCATCAGCACTTAAAAAATACCATACGCCAATGAGCACTCCGAACAAAACAAACACTGCAGCCATGCGCCAGATTATTGCCGACTTATTTTTTTTTGATAGTCTAGATTGAACTTTCATCCACGCCTCTGCTGATGGCGCAACCTTATGGTCGCTCAGCTTTTCTTTAAATATTTGGTCGATACGGTTGCTCATATCAAATCGTTTTTTGAATTAAATTCTTTTCACTATCCCGTAGACTTTTTTGCAGGGCTAACCGTGCGCGACTCAGTTGCGACTTGGAGGTATTCTCACTAATTCCCAACTGCTCTCCTATTTCTTTGTGCGAATACCCATCAATCGCATAGAGATTGAACACAATTCGATATCCGGATGGAAGTGCTTCAATTAATTTCATCAGGTCTTCGGCTTGCAGGTGGCTTTCCAATTTTTCGAAATCGGGTTCGCGATCAGCTGCCTCGATGTCCATCTCCTGGTACATGTTTTTGTTTCTTCTCAAATACGTGAGCGATTCATTCAGCACAATGCGTTTCATCCAGCCTTCAAAACTTCCTTCCCCTTTGAATTGATCAATACGGTCGAGAATTTTGGTGAACGCGATGATCAATACATCTTCTGCTTCCATCTTTTCTTTGATATACCGGCAGCACAAGGCATACAACTTACCTGCATAGTGATCATAGAGACTCTTTTGAGCCTGAGCGTTTTTTCGTTTGCAGGCTTCAATCAGTTCTACGTCTTTAGCCCGGTATATTGTAAACTCCATGGGATCAAATGCTATTACAAGATGCGAAACCCGATGGCGGGGTTGCATCCAGTAAAAAAAATTTTTAAGATTATTTTTAATATACAGCCGTTTCCGAGGATTTAGAACGGCTTATGGGGCAGATAGTCTGGATCAGCCTAATATTCCTAAATACCATCAAAAAGCTCGATGCTTTCGAGATACTCGGGAATGATGGTGTTCCATCCTTTTTCTTTTATTTTCCTTGAGAGGGTGGTGGCACTTTCCAGTTCACCGTGTGTGACGAAGGTTATCTTCGGACTCTTTTTGAAATTCTCCAACCATCGTAACAATTCAGTCTGATCGGCATGGGCGGATAACCCATTGATCACGCGAACCTGACATTTAACAGGAACTTCTTCACCAAATATTTTTACCGTTGGTTCTCCGTCCATCATACGCCTTCCGCGTGAACCTTCTGCCTGATAACCAGCAAAAAGAACCGTGTCATTTTCTCTTCCGAGGCGATGGAACAAGTGATGCAACACCCTGCCTCCAGTGGCCATACCGCTTGATGATATGATAATACAAGGCTTCTTGATATCATTCAAGGCTTTAGAGCTTTCCCGTGAATTACAAAAATGAACATGAGGATCATCGAAGATGCTGATCATCTTGCCATCAGTGCGTGTCACTTGTATTTTGTGCTCATCGGAATGGCGTTCATATAAATCCGTGACGCTAATAGCCATAGGACTGTCAATGTAAATTGGCAGTGTTGGAATAGCTTTCTTTTCCATTAACATATGGAAATAGTAGATCATTAATTGTGTTCGGCCAACAGCAAAAGCCGGAACGATAATGACTCCATTACGCTCGTTGGCTTCGTTGATGATTTTTGCTAAGTCGTTTTCAACATGATCAATGGGATTCACCCTATCTCCATAGGTGGATTCAATCAATAAAACATCCGCTTCTGCAATGGCTTTGGGCGGATTCATAATTGGATCATCATAGCGACCGAGATCTCCGGAGAAGACAATTTTCTTTTTTGTTCCATTTCCAGACAAGATCAACTCTGCAATCGCAGAACCCAGAATATGACCTGCATTATGATAGACTAATGAAAGATTGGACAATAGTTTTATTTCTTTTTTGAAGCCAACGCTATCGACAAACTCAAATACCTGCTCAGCATCTTTTTCAGTAAATAATGGTTCGGGCTTATCGTGTTTGGAATATCCTTTCTTGAATGCAAATAACGCTTCTTCTTCCTGAAGTTTGGCAGCATCTTTAAGCATGATCCGCATCAGGTCTTCACTAGCATGCGTACACACGATGCGACCATGAAAACCATCTTTCACCAGGCGCGGCAAATATCCGATGTGATCGATGTGTGAATGTGTAATCACAACTAGGTCGATCGTTTTTGGATCTATTGGTAGACTGTCCCAGTTGCGAAGTCGTAATTCCTTTCGCCCTTGAAAGAGACCGCAATCGATCAATACTTTTTTGTTGTCAATTTCAAGTAAATATTTTGAGCCTGTTACACTGCGAGCAGCACCCAGAAATTTTAGGCGTACGTTCATTATAAAATCTGATATTTTTCTATTCAGAAAGATACCAAAAAGGGTAGCTCTTCAACGATGATTGCCCATGAACTTTCGTTGATCGGGCAATCACCATGAAGGGAGAAACCTTAATTTCTTGTAATCACTTCTGCATCACCACGATGTGAAACAGAACTGGCTACTCCTTTATCGATTTCCAGTTTATTGGTAACAAATACTTTAGCTGATGAAGCTCCTTGCGCTTCTACAATGGCATGATTGACTTGATAATTGTATGCGCGTAAACCGCAAGCGCCAGTCAGGTTGGCTTCCATAAACTGACCTTCACCTTTTAGGTCCAGCGTAGAGGCCCCCGTTAATTCAATGGTAAGGTTTTCAGCATAGATATCGCCATCACCATTTACCGCTCCTGTTAATTTTACTTCGATGTCTTGAGAATGGAAGCCATCAAATCTAAGTTTGCCGGCACCTTGCACGCTAAGCTCTTTCAACTCGGGCATGGTGATGGTTATCTTCACTTTATCATCATCAAACAAATCCTTCTTCCAGAAGAATTTGTCTTTGTTCTTATACTCAATCACTAAGGTTTCCTGATCGCTATATACTTCATACCGTTTCTTTTCGGTTTCCGAGCCAGTCATTTGCACAGCAAATACATCACCCTGTTCAATGCGCACATCAAATAAGCCTGATAGATCTACCGACTTAAAATCTTTCAATCCATACTGATCATTTAACTCAGCAATTTTTCTTTCAGATGGCTCAGCACAATTCACACATTCAAATCCATCCTTGGTCATTTTCCAGGTCTTGTTGAAATTGGAGTCTCTATATCCATCATACTCACGGAAGTTATTGTCAATTAATCTCCAGATGCCTTCTTCAACCACAAAAAGAGTGTTATACGGTATAAAGAGATCCATGTCCAATCGTTGTGCTCTGAATTTAGCGTCCTTCCTGAAGCTGATATTAGAATCAAACGTGATGATGCTATCGCTCTGCGTTACGGAGTAGTCAATCATTTGAGCATTTTCACCTGCGGCCTTGCGCGTGTTTCCCTGTGATTCAAAACGTTGCACTAATTTGATATCATTGCCTTCATATCCTTTTATCGTAATCGAAGTTACATCATAATCGTCCAGGCCAACTTCATTTACTTTTAATACTGGTGTTTTTCCATTGATGGTAAATCTTTTTTCCACCCTGTATTCACCTTCTTCTTTGAATGAGTATATAATCTGTGGGATGGTGAAACTTATGACACCAACGCTAATGAAGAAAAGTACAAACATGGACCACCCTACCAGCGCATTAAATACTATTTTCTTCGCGATGATGGAATTGCCAATCAGAATGATAAACATGGTTGGTATCAAGGCTGCAATAAAGGCAAATACCATGGTCCAGGTTGGGAAGGAGTTTCTAAACGCTTCCATCGGAAAACCAAATTCACTTACCGGAATATCCCACCACGTTGGTAGTGCCGAGATGGAGATGAATCCCAACACAAGACCAGCAGCAACCAATATGGCGATAAACATGCTAAGACCAGTAAGGCTGATAAAAAGACCGATCAAGGTGCGCATTACATCGACCGCTACTTTAAAAACCGGGCCAAGCACTTTTGATATTCCTTCAATGATCATGGCGATTAATCGGAAAGGGAATAACACAATTTTGGTTAACACACTTTCTTCCTGATCGTCCTTTTCGTTCAGATTTTTCTTTACGGTGGTCTCAATGTTCGATAGGGTAAATGCTTCGCCTTGCATTTGCATTTTTTCGGTAATGGTTTTTGCTTCCGGTAACGCGATCCATAATATGATGTACGTCAGAAGTCCTAATCCACCAAAGAAGGCGAACAGTACAAACAGCACGCGGATCACGGCAATGTCAACTCCAAAAAAAGCAGCCACACCACTTGCTACACCGCTAATTACTTTCTTCTCACTATCGCGATACATTTTCTTTACAGATGGCTCTTCTTCCAGCTCTTCAGAAGCCGGCAACACAATCCACAGAATGATGTACACAATCAGTAAGCTTCCGTAGCTACCTAATACTAATAATGCAAAGAGTAATCGTGGCCACACCGGATCGGTGTTGAAGTAATGACCTAATCCAGCGCAAATACCACCAGCTATTTTTCGTTTTTGGTCGCGGTATAGTTTTTTAGAAGCTTCACGGGCTGCGCCCGTAGAGGAAGACTGATTTTTATTGTTGTTTTCCTGAGAAGCAAATTCTTCGGCACCCAATTCTTGTTCTTCGGCTGCCTTAAAGTCGCTTACGCTACCCATGGTGGCAATCAGGCTATTCACATCTTCTGACGTGATCACTTGTTTACCTTCATTCAGTTTGGCTAAAAATATTTCGGCAATGCGGCTTTCTATATCGATGAGAATCTCGCTGCTGTCTTCAAATGAAGCAAAGTAGCGCTTGATCGAATCCAGGTATTTACGAAGGGTTTCGTACCCGTCCTCTTCAATGTGGAAGATAATGCCGCTGATGTTGATACTGATATTCTTTTTCATATTCGAACGATCGTTATGAGCAGGGTTATTGAAAGTTAGCTATTAGATTTGGTTTTGATCATTTGGGTAGAGCGTACAAGATCTTCCCAGGTATCGCTTAACCCTTTCAGAAATGTATCACCTTCTTCAGTTAATTTATAATACTTTCGCGGTGGTCCCGACTTCGATTCCACCCATTTGTATTCTAATAGTCCCGCGTTTTTGAGGCGGGTGAGGAGTGGATACAACGTGCCCTCCACGACTATCATCTTGGCGGCCGTCAGTTCATCCAGCATGTCTGATGCATACACTTCACCGCGTGAAATAATATGCAGGATGCAATACTCCAATATGCCTTTTCTCATCTGTACTAGTGTGTTTTCAAGGTTCATACATCCATTTGTTAAGATCTGATCTTGTGATGTTATACGTGAAAGTACTATGTATGGCCAAGTACTGGATGAAAATTTTTTAACTTTTTTTAAAAAGGCCTTTATTTTAATGATTTCGAGGGGTGAAAGCGGATAGTTACCTGTATTTTTGATTTTGGTATTCATTCCGGCATCATATTGACAAAAACTGTGCGGTCAGGACTTCAACTTTTTTGCTTTCTTTTCATAATACCCTGGCAGGCATTCTCTCAGTATTCCAATGACTGGCTCCGTCCAGGACAGGAATACTATAGAATACCGATTGTGAGGAAAGGAGTTTTTAAGCTTACCTATTCGGATTTACAAAATGCAGGTGTGCCAGTAGCGGCAATTGATCCCCGGTTGATTCAACTGTTTCATCGCGGAAAGGAACAAGCTATTTTAGTGAAGGGGCAATCCGATGCCGTACTGAACACCGATGACTACATTGAGTTTTATGGCGAGGCCAATGATGGAACATTAGATAAATCGTTATACAAGCCAAGCAGCACTCAGCCTCACCACTACTACAATTTATTCAGCGATACAACAGCCTATTTTTTTACGTGGAGCACCGGGCCTATAGCAGGAAAGCGTGTTGCCGCGTTTGATGAAGTGAATGTAACCAACATCGCTAAAGAGAAATATCATAACGAGGAGCGACTCATCATCAATAAAACTCAATATTCAGGAGGAGTGACTCTTAACGATGTCATTCAATACACCCATTTTGATATCGGAGAAGGATGGACGGGCAATGCAATCAGTCAAGGGGAGTCGATCGATTATTCTATTGATCTCATCAACAGCATAGAATCGGGTTCAGAAAATCCTCAATTAGAAATTTTACTGGTTGGCAGAGATCAGATTTCGCATACGGCACAAATTTTTGTTGGCCCCAACATTGGTTCTTTGCGATCCATCAGCACAACTTCTTTCAACGGCTTTGCAACGACAACGTTAACATTACCCTTAACTACTAGTGATATTGGTTCCGATGGAAAACTGATTATTCGGTTTTCAGCAACTTCGGCAACAACCAATCGTCCGCAGTTCAGCGTTTCTTATTTACGATTGACTTTTCCTCAGAATTTTACTGCTCTTGGTTTGAGTGAAAAAGTCTTTTATCTGGAGGCTAAGCCGACAGGCAAAACCTATGTAGAATGGGATCGTGCACCATCAGCTATGCGTATATGGGATGTTACCGATCCAATGTCCATAATTTCAATAGGCACCCGCGTATCTGGAACTTCATTAACAGCCGTGGTTGGATCAACCGAAACACAACGAAGGCTTTATGCCTTTACATCAACACAAACCCCCGTGTTAAGGAAAGTTAACTTCAGATTAATTGATCCCGCGCAATCGGATTACATTGTTATATCACACCCGGTGTTGATGAAACCGGCTTCGTCTTACAATGATCCTGTAAAGGCATATGCAGCCTACAGGGCTTCAGCCCAGGGTGGTTCGTATGACACACTCGTTGTAACCATGGATCAATTGTATAATCAATTCAATTATGGTGAAACATCGCCTAAAGCCATCTATGAGTTTATGCGATTTATGGTGGACAAAGGTCAGCCAAAGTATTTGTTTCTGATTGGCAAAGGCAGAGATGTAAATGCAGGGTTTCATAGATTAGTTAATCCGGGGCCTCAAGTATTAAAAGATTTGGTTCCCTCTGCAGGTCTTCCCGGTTCGGATATGAACTTTACTTCAGGGCTATCAGGAACCACCTATGAACCAGCAGTGCCTACAGGCCGGCTTTCTGTTACCACACCAGCGGAGGTGGCCAGTTATTTAAACAAGATAAAGGAAACTGAAAACCCGAATGTAATTCAGGATTGGCAAAAGAGAGGACTTCATCTTAGTGGCGGTATTCAACCTTTTGAGTTGCCTCTATTTCGTGGATACATGGATGGTTTCAAGGCTACGGGTGAAGGAATTTATTGGGGTGGATCTATCAACACGATTGCCAAGCGCGATCCGTCCACCGTTGAGTTAATTAACGTATCGGATGAAATAAATGCAGGAGTAAATCTGGTCACTTTTTTTGGTCACTCTTCACCGAGCACGATTGATATTGATATTGGTTTTGCCAGTGATCCGGTAATGGGTTACAATAATTCAGGCAAATATCCGGTCATGTTAATAAATGGATGCAATGCCGGCAATTTTTTCAATAATGAAGTCAACTTTGGCGAAGATTGGATTGCAGTGTCCAATCGTGGTGCAAGAAATTTCATTGCGCACAGTTCCTTTGGTTTTGTTTCTACGTTGCGCAGTTATTCCGATTACTTTTATCGAATTGGTTTTGCTGATTCAGTATTCGTAAAAAAGGGTGTGGGTGATTTGCAAAAGGAAGTAGCACGACAATATATGCAGGGGGCCTCAGCCAGTATTTCGAATATTACTCAAGTGCAGCAAATGGTATTGCTCGGAGATCCGGCCGTTAGGTTATTTCAAAGTAATGATCCCGATTATGAAATCACCAATTCGTCACTTCGCTTAATTCCACTCGATGGCAAGCCGATAACCGCCCTTACCAATTCATTTGCTATACAAATTGGAATTCGCAATATCGGATTGGTAAAAAATTCATCAGTTAAAGTAAGCGTAAATCGCACATTCAAAGATGGATCAACAGCTACCTACGACTCAACGTATTTACCTTTGCTTCATGAAGATACACTGCTTTTTAAAATTTATCGTGGTATAGAAGATGGCTCTGGTGATAACACATTCCTGGTTAAGATTGACCCGGATTATAAAATCAAAGAAAGAAATGAAGAGAATAATCAGGCGATTCTTTCGCAATCATTCTCTTCCAGCGCCACATTAAATCTTTTCCCTGCCGCTTTTGGGATTGAAAGTAAAACATCGGTGAATTTCATTTGGCAGTCCAGCGATCCGCTATCTGTTACCCGAGACTTTAAACTTGAAATCGATACCACATTATCATTTACCAGTCCCTTTAAAAAGGAAAAGCTTGTCTCTGGAAAAGTTCTTGCTAAAACCACTATTGAGTTATTGAAGCAAGACTCCACCGTATATTATTGGCGCACTCAATTTGATCAACCAATTTCTGGTGAGAGTACGGATTGGAGTGTATCCTCATTCTCTTACATTAAAAATGGTGATGAAGGTTGGGCACAGTTGAGAAAGGACCAGACAACCGAGAATTTCTTCAGCGGATTAGTCAGTGATGGAGAAGGTAAACCTTTTCGATTTGAAGAGACGAAGACTTCATTAGAGATTGCAACGTTTGGAATAAACAACCCTCTTCCGGATACCGATGTCTCAGTCAAGATTAATGGGTCAGAATATAATCTGGGCACACAAAACCAACCCTGTCGCAACAACACACTAAATTTTATTGCCTTCAACAAGGTAACAGTAGTACCTTATGCCGGATTACCTTTCAATTTTCAAGATCCACGCACCTGTGGTCGCGAGCCTCAAATAATCAATAGCTTTACAGCATCAGAATTGGAAACGGGTTTGGATGATGATTTATCTGCATGGGTGAATGCCGTTGGAACAAGCGATTCAATAGTACTATTTTCCATTGGTGACCCGGACTATTTCGGTTGGTCTTCCTCTGTAAAAGCAAAACTTAGCGAACTCGGAATAGGTTTGACTGAGTTGAACTCGTTAGAGGCAGGTGAGCCTGTTATCATCTTCGGAAAAAAAGGTGCTTCACCCGGTTCAGCAAAAGTTTTCCGATCGTCTCTATCTCCTGCAAACGAACAATTACTTTTTGTAGCCAAAGAACTAACGGGAAGAAGGGCAGAGGGCATCATGAAATCAGAGTTGATTGGTCCCGCCAAAAGATGGGATGCATTCTATTCATTGACTCCGACATTGGAATCATCGGATCAAGCTGTTTTTTTTATTTATGGAGTGGATAGTAAAGGCGAAGAAACATTGATTTCCGATAACGCAACAAGTGGCTTTGATTTATCCAACTTATCTACCTCGCAAGTTCCTTATCTGCGACTGGTGTATGATGCAAAAGATGAAATCAATCTTACTCCGGCCGATTGGAAAAATTGGATTGTATTGTATGAACCTGTACCAGAAGGTGTTCTTTTTTATGATGGCCTATATCAAACTAAAAGTGTGCAGGAAGGTCAATCCTGGAGCATCCAATTTGGTTTTACCAATGTGTCGGCCAAGGATTTTACTATTCCGTTAAAGGTAGAACTAGAAGTAGTTACACAGGAAACCCAACAACGTCTACAGAAGGACTCTTTAATTACAGCTCCCTTGCCAGGGCAAACAACATTCTTTAATGTTCACTCTAATACTGTGGGAAAGGCCGGCATTAATGATGTCAATGTTTATGTAAACAGGAAAGAAGTACCTGAGCTATACTACGATAATAATTTTGCCAATCTACCTGATTACTTGATTGTGAAACCGGACAAAACTAACCCAATCCTGGAAGTCACTTTTGATGGACGCGAAATCCGAAATGGAGATTTTGTTTCTTCTACTACGTCCATTCAGATGACTTTAAAAGATGAGAATAGATTCCTGCTGAAAACGGATACACTTGGTATGAAAATATTTCTGAGTTATCCCTGTAATGCAAATGACTGCCCGTTTAAGCCAATCTATTTTAGCAATAGCTCGATAAGTTGGTCTCCAGCAATGCTCACTTATGATTTTCGGGTTGATTTTAGTCCCACCGATTTGATTGATGGCGAATATGTTCTTTCTGTTGAGGCAAAAGACGCCAGCGGAAATTTGAGTGGGATAGATCCTTACGAAATTTCATTTCATGTAAAATCAGAGACGACACTAAATTTCAATGGAGTGTATCCCAATCCATCATCGGTTGGATTTTTTTTCAACTTTAAACTTTCGGGAAACACGTTGCCAGATGAATTTTTACTGGAGGTATTTTCTTCTACTGGTCAATTGGTGTCCAGATTTGATATAGAGAATGTTCAGAGGTTTTACATTGGCACCAATGAAATCATCTGGAATGGTACAGACGCTTCAGGCAAAACTCTGAATAATGGAGTTTATATCTACCGTCTTCACATAAAGAGCGGAGAAATAGATTCGATCAGTACTGGAAAACTGATTTGGTTTCGCTGATGCCTTAGTGGTGATGACCACCCGGACCGTGAACGTGACCGTGTGTAAGCTCTTCTTCTGTTGCAATACGAATTTCCAGCACCTCAACATCAAAATTTAATTCAACACCAGCAAGTGGGTGATTAGCATCTACCGTGATAGAATCCAAACCAACCTTAGTTACCGTGACTACAGAGCCTTGGTTAGTTTGAAATTGCATTCCCAGTTCAATTTTTTGATCACCAAAGGCCAAGCGTGGCACCTGCTGGAGCAGATCATCACTTTTTACACCATACCCCTTTTCAGGGCTCACCTTGATATTGAATTTATCTCCCTTTGTTCTTCCTTCAAGGCCATCTTCCATGCCTGGAATAAGGTTACCAATGCCGTGGATGTAATGAAGGGGATCGCGACCTGTGCTGGAGTCTAAGACATTTCCATTATTATCCGTAAGTGTATAATGAATGGCGGCTACCGAGTGTTTTGTGATTTGCATGGTGAGATTTTTAAAATGAAGTGTCAAAAATCAATATTGACACTTCATGTGATAAATAGAATACTTGTACCTAAGGCCGGAATCGAACCGGCACGCCCTAAGGCACACGATTTTGAGTCGTGCGCGTCTACCAATTCCGCCACTCAGGCTCGTTTACCTGATCCGTATTACAAACGGGATGCAAATATGTGTAATCTTTAAATCCTATACAATTATTATAGCTCGATAAATTTCTGGAGCGAAAAGGCCTGGCTTTTTTCTGAAAAGAGTGTTTTCACCTGGCTCCACACACCGCCAAAAAGTTCTGACTTCCGATAATTATCCAGACAAGCGGCATCATCCCAATGGCTAAGTGTAGTAAAGCAAGCAGGATC
Organism: Bacteroidota bacterium; assembly: GCA_947470895.1. Taxonomy (GTDB): domain Bacteria; phylum Bacteroidota; class Bacteroidia; order Cytophagales; family Cyclobacteriaceae; genus ELB16-189. The sequence goes on along the minus strand of CANIVF010000002.1, from coordinate 54,760 downwards.
GTTAAAGTCTTTTAAGAGCTTTAAATGAGAGCATCCGGGAAAAATGCGAATGGCTTCCTTATTGCGATTAAAGATTTCGAGAAACTCGTTTACTCCGGCTTCAGTAAAATGCATGTGCACAATTCGAATAATCATAAAGATTTAGTGTGAGATAACAAACTGTATTATAATCTCTGCCGAGACCCGGAACTGGTATCAGGTTCAATTCTCAAAAGTAATATTCACCGGACTGTCGTATTGCAATCCTAGTAACTCACTACCGTTTCCTTTGTTGATGCCGATTTCTAAAAGGCCAAGACTATTAAATAGTACAAAGCATTCTCCTTGCTCAACTTGATGATATTCGGTATGAATTCTTCTGGACTTTTCGCCACCAAATTGAATGCTGAAATTCTTATCCTTACTTAAAATATCAAAATCCTGTTTGCCGATGTTGGTGATCAGGTTCCCATAATTATCCACCTTCATCACATGGCCTGCTATAATGCGTCTTGTGGCTTTTACCTGCCGGTTAAGCATCCTCTTGAACACTGTCAACGGTTTTCCTAATGTGGTAATGGCCACACCACTGGCAATTCGCGCAGCAGCTGGAGCAAGAATATCTTTTTCTGGAAACGTAGTCTGAACCGGAATGATAGAATTTAAGGATACACCCAGTTGGTGACTTTTGTCGCTGATCAGTCCGAGTAATCCATTATCGGTGCCAACAAAGAAGTGATCTTCTAATTGAATGGCTATCGGCTGCTCACCACGCCCTCCGGTTGCATCAACTCCAACCAAATGAACGGTGCCCTTTGGGAAATCGCGGAATACAGATTTCAACACGAATGCACCATGCGCAATATCACAGGGCATAATTTTATGGCTGATGTCAATGATATTGAGGCCTGGATTGACTCCAAGGATTTTGGCTTTAATGGCTGCCACATAGTGGTCGATTTCCCCGCTATCCGTCAGTAATGTAACGATGGCCATCTGAGCAGTGTACCCGGTTTTATTTATGCGAACCCGGGATTTGTTTTACTTTTGTCGTTCAAAATTAAGTTATTTAAAATTCATTTTACTTCATTGATCGAGAAAACCATCACATTAGAAAATATTCCCCTCACCGATTTTTTGGGAGTTGAAAACAAGAACATCACCGAGCTTGCGGAGGCATTTCCAAAGACCAGGATTATTTCCAGAGGTAATGAAATCTTAGTAAAGGGAGAGGCTCCGGATATTGTTCAGATCACTGAAATACTGGATTCCCTGATGGCTCATTTTCATCAGTTTGGAAAAATTACCGAGGAAACTGTGCGGGGCTATATCTCGCAGGAAAGACAGGAATTTGTGCCAGAAAATTCACCAGATGGAATCATTCTATTTGGCACCAAAGGCTCACCCATAAAAGCAAAAACGGTAAATCAGCAACGGTTAGTAAAGGCAGTGCATGATTATGACCTCGTCTTTGTCCTCGGACCAGCCGGAACAGGAAAGACGTATGTTTCTGTTGCCATGGCCGTAAAAGCATTGAAGAATAAACAGGTAAAGAAGATCATCATCACCCGGCCTGCCGTGGAGGCAGGGGAGAATCTTGGTTTTTTGCCAGGGGATTTAAAAGAAAAAATTGATCCTTATCTGAGGCCTATTTATGACGCTCTTAATGACATGGTTGCGTTTGAAAAACTCAAGTATTACATGGAGCGCGAAATTATAGAAATTGCTCCCCTTGCTTATATGCGAGGCCGCACGCTTAATAACGCTTTCATTCTTCTTGATGAGGCTCAAAATACCACACCGATGCAGATGAAGATGTTTCTGACGCGGATGGGCCCGGATTCTAAAATGATTGTTACCGGAGATACAACTCAAATCGATTTGCCTGCTAGTCAACGGTCAGGATTAAAAGAAGCAGTAAGAATTTTAAATGGGATAAATTCCATTGGATTTATTGAGCTGAATGAAAAGGACGTAGTAAGGCACCGTTTGGTTAGGGATATTATTGAAGCATACGGCAAAGCCAAGAATGATTAATTATTTTTTATGCCAGCATATGTCATTGTAGAAGTTACTATCCATAATCCTGCTGAATATGAGGATTACAAAAAGTTGACTCCCCAATCCTTAAAACCTTTTGATGGAAAATTTATCGTTCGGGGTGGCAAGGTTGGATCCCTTGAAGGAGATTGGAAGCCTGAACGAATTGTTGTTTTGGAATTCCCTGACGCAGATAATGCCCAAGCTTGGTGGAGTTCTGAAGAATATGCACCCGCCAAGGCTTTGCGACAACGAACCGCTCACACCAAAATGATTCTTGTACCAGGTTTTGAACAGTAACCAACTCACAATCAAATGGTAATCAACAACGAATCCGTATCGAAGGATTAACGTAAGAACCTCTAATTTTGCCGCTCATTAATAAATACCCAATTAGGCATATTAAATACCCATAAACGAAATCCTTTTGCAGAATATTCCGTTATCTAATCGCGTATGCCCGAAAAGAGTAGCATTTTTGATATGATTGGCCCGATAATGATCGGTCCGTCCAGTTCCCACACGGCAGGAGTAGTACGAATTGCAAAGGTTGCTGTCAAAATTTTGGGAGATGTTCCCGATTCTGCAGAAATCATTTTCTATAATTCCTTTGCCAGAACGTATGAGGGCCACGGAAGTGATCGTGCTATTCTGGCTGGACTAATGGATTTTGATACCGATGACAAGCGAATACGCGAATCCATCGAAATAGCTAGTCAATCAGGATTAAACTATCATTTCAAGTCTGTCGGCAATGCATCCACGCTTCATCCCAACTCTATTCGCTTATTGATCGGTAAAGGAGATAGAACGATTGAAGTTCTTGGAGAGAGTAAAGGTGGAGGTGTAATTAATATCGCAGAAGTGAATGGATTTAAAGCTGACTTTTCAGCAAGCCTGCGCACGTTAATCTTTTTTGCGGATGATATAAAGGGTAGCATTGCATTTATCGCCAATGTTCTTGCTCACGATGATTGCAACATCGCCACCATGTCTGTTTCCCGCAAGGGAAAAAATGATTTGGCGTGCCAGGTGATCGAAATGGATTCATCGATTAAGCCTGTAACATTTGAGTATTTGAAGAGTCTAAGTTGGATAAAAGAAGTAATTAACATACCGGCCATTGTATTATAACCTATGATGAAAAAAATAATTTTAATGATCATTTGCCTGATCAGTACGCATGCAGGCATCTCGCAGGATAAAAAAATCTGGACTTTGAGAGAATGTATTGATTATGCGTTGCAGAACAACCTGAATGTAAAGAGAAGCCTCTTGTCCGTGGAGAATACCCAAATAGGCTTAACGCAGTCAAAGCTACAAATGCTACCCTCATTAAACGGAGGAAGCACATTTGGATATAACTGGGGCCGTAGCATTGACCCTACCACCAACTTATTCAGTACGCAAAGAATTAATTCATTCAATTTAAATGCGAGCAGTTCGGTGATTTTATTTAACGGATTCCGATTAATGAATACCTATCGTCAAAGCGATTTGGATAATGCAGCATCAAAAGAAGATTTTGCGAAATCTAAAAATGATGTGATTTTAAGTGTAATCACTTTTTATACGAACGTCATCTTTAACAAGGAATTATTTTCTAATGCGGAATCGCAGTTAGCAACCACCACTCAGCAATTAGAACGTACGCGTAGATTGGCCGAGGCAGGATCGGTGCCAAGAGGTAATGTTCTGGATCTGGAAGCACAACAAGCCACCAACGAATTGAACCTGATCAATCGAGAAAATGCATTGAACCTTTCTCTTTTACAATTGAAACAAGCGTTACAGTTTTCTGCTTCAACGCCTATGGAAATTGAGGTGCCTCAGATAGATATCGGAACAGAATTACTTTTGACAGAGACCTCAGAACAGATATATGAAGCTGCTCGCCAGACGTTACCCGAAGTGAAAAGTGCTCAATTGAAACTTCAGAGTTCTGTATTGGCATTGAAAGCTTCACGCGGTTCATTGTATCCTCGACTGAGTTTGAATGGTAACTTATTTAGTAACTATTCAAGTGCTGCTGACCGCGATCGTTTTATTCGGGATGGAGGAACACCGACAACCGTGGCTCAACAAATTGGTTACCTACAAGGCGCAAACACTCCGGTGCTTACCGATGTGCAGGTTCCATCCGGTCAACTCGTAGAAGGTTATGTGTTGCAGGATCAGATCAAGGACAACATATCTCGGGCGCTTTCTTTAAGTCTGCAAATACCGATTTTCAATGGATACCAAACCAGGTCAACTGTGCAACGGTCTATGGTCAACAATCAGCAAGCTGAAATCAACTTGAAAGACACTGAGAATACCTTACGCAGGCTAGTAGAAACTGCCTATAACGATGCTTTAGCAGCATCGAAAACATACCAGTCAGCAACTAAACAAGTATCGGCTCGGGATGAAGCTTTCCGCATGTCAAAGCAGCGGTTCGATAATGGTGCCGTTAACTTTGTTGATTATCAGGTTTCAGAGAATGCATTATTTCAGGCAAAGTCTGATTTAGTGCGTGCTAAATATGATTTCATTTTTAAGAAAAAAGTACTGGATTTTTATCAGGGTAAACCAATTGAATTTTAATATCTAACCTAATGGCTAAGCAGAAGAAAAAATCAAACAAATTACTGTATATCATTATTGGTGCAGTGGCCTTTTTAATTCTATTACTTGTTGTCGGAAGGACGCAAGGATGGATAGGTAAAGCAAAAACGATTGAAGTAGAATTGGCTAAGGCCAAGAAGACATCGATCACAGAAAAGGTGAGTGCTTCAGGCACCGTTCAGCCTGTGATTGAAGTGAAGTTAGCGCCCGAAGTATCAGGGGAAATTATTGAGCTTAATGTGGAAGATGGAGATTCTGTTCGGTTAGGTGACGTGCTGGTGAAAATCAGACCGGATGTTTGGAGAAGTCAATTGGAGAGATCGGAGGCAGGCTTGAATCAACAACTTGCTAATGTAGAATCAACAAGAGCAAATTTATCCCGTGCCGAGGCTACGTATATGCGTGCTGAGCAAGACTATAAACGCCAGGAAAAATTATGGAATGAAAAAGTAATTTCTGAATCCGATTGGCAATTGGCTCAACAGAATTTTAAAATTGCGGCCAATGATTTAAAATCTGCACAGCAAGCGCTTGAAGCTTCTAAGTTTGTGGTGAGTAGTACAGAGGCCAGCGTAAGGGAGTCGCGTGAAAATGTCAGAAAGACTACCGTAAATGCTCCAATGAAGGGAGTGGTATCAAAGTTAAATGTTAAAAAAGGCGAACGCGTAGTGGGTACAGCTCAAATGGCAGGAACTGAAATGTTGCGTATTGCGGATCTTAACAAAATGGAAGTTCGTGTGAATGTGAATGAGAACGATATCGTGCGCGTTCACTACAATGACTCAGTGATCATTGATGTTGATGCCTATGGAAATACAGGCAAGCAGTTTAAAGGTATCGTTACCAACATTGCCAACACGGCCCGCGATAAGCAATCGACAGATGCGATTACTGAATTTGAGGTGCGTATTTTAATTCTGCAATCATCTTATGGGGATCTAATAAAACAGGGAAATCGTTATCCATTTCGTCCTGGCATGACCGCGAGTGTGGACATCATAACTACCCGCAAGGAAAATGTTCTTTCTGTACCCTTGGCGGCTGTAACTACACGAAGCGCTGATGATGACAAGAAAGCAGAATCCGAAGAGAAGAATGATGACGATCAAGAAAGGACCGTGACGGATTCCAGTAAGCCAAAAACGGAAAAGAAGGAAGACAAAGTTGTTGTTTTTGTAAATGAAAATGGAGTAGCAAAAATGAAGGAAGTAAAAACAGGAATCAGCGACTATGACAACATTGAAATTACTTCAGGATTGTCGGATAGCCTGGAAGTTATCACCGGCCCATTCCTGGTGGTGTCAAAGCGCCTGAAGGATGGCGACAAGATTAGCATGAAGAAGGAAGAAAAGAAGAAAGATGATGATGTTGAGAAGAAAGATTAAATAAACCAAACCGGTATCTGAGAAAAGTAGCCCAACCCAAAAAAGATGGGCTACTTTTTTATATTATCTTTGAGTATGATAAAACATCCTTGGCACGAAGTATCACCCGGTATCAATCCTCCTGAGTTTATTAATGGCATCATCGAGATTTCCGCAGGCATGCGCACGAAATACGAAGTGGATAAGGAAACCGGACTACTTAAATTGGATAGAGTTCTCTACTCTTCTGTGATTTATCCGGCTAACTATGGATTTATTCCTCAATCATTAGGTGATGATCTTGATCCATTGGATATCATGATTTTATGTCGTGAGCCAATTCAACCATTATGTCTTGTTCCATGCCGTGTCATTGGTGTGATGCGTATGATAGATCAGGGATTGGATGACGATAAGATTTTAGCCGTGGCTGAGAATGATGCTAACACTATGCATCTTAATGATATCAGCGAATTGGCAAGTCATTTTAAATTAGAGCTAAAGGAGTTTTTTGAAAGCTATAAAAAGTTAGAACAGAAGACCGTAACTGTGCCCGATTTTCTTGGAAAGAAAGTAGCCTTGGAAATTGTTAAAACAGCATTGAATTTTTATAAAACCAAGTATTAGTGAGCGATTGTGGCTACTACCTTTCAATCATTCTTAATTATTCAAACAGCTTTCATTGGTGATGTTATTCTGGCCACAGCATTAATTGAGAAGCTTCGAAAATTCTATCCACATGCTTCTATTGACTTTTTACTCCGCAAGGGAAATGAAACATTGCTTGAAGGAAATCCGAACATTCGTAAAGTGATTATTTGGGATAAGAAGAAGGGAAAAATCAAAAACCTATTTAAGCTCACCGCCTATGTGCGAAGTAAGAAATATGATTGCGTTGTTAATGCACATCGGTTTGCCAGTTCGGGCTTGATTACCGTATTCTCCAGATCAAAGATCCAAACTGGATTTGACAAAAACCCATGGTCTTTTCTTTTCACACATCGAATCAAGCATGATCTGAAATTAAACCTTCATGAAACAGATCGCAATCAAAAGTTAATTGAATTTATAACCGATAGCGATCGGGCACTTCCCAAATTGTACCCTTCTCCAATGGATTTTGAAAAGATGAGCGAGTTTCAAACGAGTCGTTATATCTGTGTAGCACCAACTTCGGTGTGGTTTACCAAACAATTTCCGGTAAGCCAGTGGATCGATTTCTTGTATTCAATCAACGATGAGGTTGATTTCATTTATCTGCTGGGGGGGCCTGGTGATCGTGCTGTTTGTGAAGACATCAGAACGAATTCCAATCATTATAAAGTTGCTAATCTATCTGGCCAGCTAAGCTTTTTGGAATCTGCGGCTCTTATGAAAGGTGCGTGGATGAACTTTGTCAATGACTCTGCACCCATGCATTTGGCATCCGCGATGAACGCACCCGTCACGGCAGTTTTTTGTTCTACGGTTCCATCCCTTGGGTTTGGACCATTATCTGAGTATTCTAACATTATTGAAACGACTGAAAAATTAGAATGTCGGCCTTGTGGATTACATGGTTACAAGAAATGCCCTCAAGGTCATTTTAAATGCGCCACAACAATTTCAGTGGAATCACTTCAAAATTGTTTGACAAAGTAAGCGACAGCTTCCATTAGCCAGGCAATGCCTATATGGATAGTTACACCACCCAGCAGCGATCGGGTATAAAATGCAATAATACCGAGGATATATCCACCGAGGATTGAACTGATTGCTTCACCGACAGGTTTGCCAAAATGAAGATAGCAGTAGATCACCACCGTCGGCATAATGGCATGCTTTCCTAAAACCTGGGCGATGCCAACGACAAAAAAACCTCTAAAAAGTAGTTCGACATTGAAGAAATCAGCTCCATAGATAAATTCAAATATCATCATGGGTAAGTACTTTGGCCAGCCCCATAATTCATGAACTGAGTTGTTTTTATAGATAGGATAATAATTAGTAAAGCTTGTTTGTAACCCTGCAAAAATGATGAAGGGGGCGAGGAAAATCAAAAGATATAGATATGGCTTAATGTTACTGTATGCAGTTAATCCATAAAATTCAGATTTTTCTTTATCGATTGTTTTGTAGAATACGGTCAGTGGCAAAAGAACTAATATAAATGAAGTTCCGTTTGTTACGACCTTAAATAGCCAGAGGTACACTTCATAAGTTTGATCCGGCAGGTTCAAAAGAGTAGATGATAACACAAAACTCTTATCAATGCAAAGTACAATTATTCCGAAAAAAGAGTAGATAAAGAATTTAGTTGATCCCCAAAATTCTTTTGTGCTGTTAAAACAGGATACGATCAAACAGGAAACGTAATAGCCAAATCCATATAAAAAGAAATAAGAAATTACCCTCGTGAAATTTTTATCTTGTTTATCAATCCATGAGTTTTCCAGATCAATGGCATAATTGAGCACTACAGATATTGCTAAGAAAAGGGCGATTGTAAAATAGTAGTTAACCTTAAAATCCTCCCGTATATGGGTTTTGATTAATGACAGGATTTTTTTCAAGTATCAAAAATCTCTAAGGTGTTTGTAAACCAGGTGCATGGGCATCCCCATCACCGTGAAATAGGAGCCATTGATTTTTTCGATAGCAACAAGTCCAATCCAATCCTGGGCACCGTAGGCACCGGCCTTGTCGTAAGGCTTATAAGTATCTACGTAAAACTCCATTTCATCTTGTGTTAAGACAGTGAAGGTTACTTCGGTGTGATCATCGAAGCAATCGATTTTTTCTTTACCTAATAAGCATACCGCAGTAATTACAGTGTGAGTTTGTCCACTCAATTTGCTCAACATTTCCAACGCTTCTTTTCGATTAAGAGGTTTGTTTAGAATTTCATTTTTTACGATCACTACCGTATCTGAAGAGATTACGATTTCATTGGTAATATTTTTAAGGAAGACTTCGGCTTTTTTTCGGGCAAGGTATTTTGGTACTTCGGTGATATCTAAATCCGCAGGGAATGATTCATCAATATCCGGAGTCTGAGGCACAAAGTTAAACCCGGCTTCTTTCATCAGGTACTGTCTGCGCGGAGAACTAGAAGCGAGAATAAGGGGGCGATTGAAATTCATTTTCTTTTATTGAACTAAATAGATAGCCACAGATTACTTTAGGATAAAAGTAAGTGGACTTTTGCGGCATGGTATAACCACTATGACAAACCTGCTTCACTTCTTCGATCGAAATATCTTGCGTGATAATGGCCATTTGTGCTTCGCCTTTAATCACTTTGGAGAGGCATTCCGAAAAGCTTCTGTCGAAGGAGATGTTTTCAGATTTACGTTGATCTGAGCCAGGGATGCCAAGAATTTTTTCAATGAGAAAATAATGTAGTACAGTTAGATCCAATGCCTTTATTTCATCAGGAAACTGCCATTTCATTTTAGAAAGAGCCTCGGGTTTTAATCGTACTTTAATGGTTCTGTCTTTCAATAAAATTCCGAACGCCCACCTTTTTCCTACAATAATTTCATTAACGGTAGCAGCATCTTCTATTTCCTTCACAATAAAATCTTCGTGTAATTTTTCGATAATAGAATCCTGATCGAAATTCTGAATACCTTTAATTAATCGGTGGGTAGGCAAAATTTTTAAATCATCGGCTTCGGTATTGGTGAGGTACATTAAATGAAAATTGTACCCTTCATTTCCGGTGTGATCGGGATACTGTTCTTCCTTCCTTTTTTTGTAGTAAAGCGATCCTTCATAGCGGTGATGACCGTCCGCTAAGATAATTGATTTCTCTTTAATGAAATCTATAAATTTCTGAATGACAAAAGCGTCATGGATCACTCCCAATACATCGCGTACTCCTTGATAATCTTCATGCTCATAAACCGGATCGGTGATGGCTTCATCCAGGTATTTTTCTAAGGTGAAGGAATCATCCGTATAAAGCCCATGTGTTGGACTTACATGCAATTCAGTTTTCTCTAATAATTCAATACGATCATTTACAGATTTAGGGATTGTATTTTCATGACGGAGAATAACATTCTCGTTCCAATCGTATGTTCGGATATGACAGATGAATCCCTTGCGGCAATATTCTTTGGTGGATCCTGCCACTTTGAAATACTGAAAGTAAACATAAATGGCCGGTAGTTTGTCTTGCTCAATCACACCTTCTTTTTTCCATTGATGCAAAAGCAATGAAGCATTTGAGGCGGCATCAGGGCCATCGGGTACAGAAAGGTGAATTGAGTTTAATGGATTTTGATAAAGTGCCTTGAGTTGTTTCTCAGAAACAACATCGAACAGCGGAGATGTAAGGTCATCTATATTTTTTGCCAACGAGTCTTTATATCGCCAGGCTCTTATCGGTTTTATTTCAGCCATTAGTTATTGCGGTTTTTCTTCCAGTTACTTGAAGTCGTAATATTATGCTGCGTTTTTAATGGTGCAGTTTTACTTTCGTTTACTACTTGTGTTGCAAGGATTGATGCGATGATCTCCTCGTCCTCAACTGATTTTTCTTCCAAAAATTCAGGCTTGAAGTATTTCTCTACAAATTTGGTATCAAAGTCTCCTGAACGAAATGCTTCATGCTTCATCACAAACTTGCAAAAGCCAAGGGTGGTTTCTAATCCGGTAATTTCATATTCATCAATGGCCCGAATAGTTTTCTCGATGGCACGCTCTCGGGTTTCGTCATGACAAATCATTTTGGCAATCATGGGATCGTAGTAAAATGGAATGGCCATGCCTTGTTCAAAACCATCATCGACTCGTATGCCATGACCTTGCGGACGTCTATACGTTTTCAATGTTCCAATGTCGGGTAAGAAATTATTGTTGGGATCTTCAGCATACACTCTAACTTCAATGGCGTGACCATGGATGGAAAGATCTTCCTGTTGAAAAGGTAGTTTTTCACCTTCAGCTATTTTGATCTGAAGCTTTACGAGATCAAATCCTGTGATTTGTTCGGTTACAGGGTGTTCAACCTGCAAGCGCGTGTTCATCTCAAGAAAATAGAAATTCTTATTCTCATCTACGATAAACTCAACAGTGCCGGCATTATAATAGTTGGCAGATTTGGCAACATCTACTGCAGCTTTACCCATTTTTGCCCTGAGCTCGGGTGTTAAAATAGAAGATGGAGCTTCTTCAATTACCTTTTGATGCCTGCGTTGAATTGAACACTCACGTTCAAACAGATGCACCACATTGCCATGCTGATCTCCAAAAATCTGAAATTCAATATGTCGAGGTTGTGTTACATATTTTTCGATAAATACAGCGCCATCGCCAAACGCTGACATGGCTTCGCTGGTGGCGCGTTCCATTTGTTCTTCAAATTCAGCTTCGTGGTTTACAACGCGCATTCCTTTGCCACCACCACCGGCACTGGCTTTGATCAGGATCGGATACCCAATTTCACTGGCAATTTTCTTGGCTTGAGGAATATCTGAAATAGGTTCGGCTGTTCCGGGCACGAGTGGAACATTAAACTTGGCTGCTGCCGTTTTTGCGGCAAGCTTGCTTCCCATCAATTCAATGGATTCAGCAGATGGTCCGATAAAAATCAAGCCAGCCTTCTTTACCTCAGCAGCGAAATTTTCATTTTCAGATAGAAATCCATAACCCGGATGAATAGCATCGGCATTTGCTTCTAGCGCTGCCTCGATGATTTTATTCATCACCAGATAAGATTGAGATGAGGCTGGTGGGCCTATGCAGATGGCTTCATCCGCAAATCTCACATGTAGTGCATTTCGATCCGCTTGGCTGAAAACCGCTACGGTTTGAATTCCCATTTCACGGGCACTTCGCATGATTCGCAGAGCGATTTCACCGCGGTTGGCAACCAGTAATTTTTTGATTCTTTTCATTAAGATTTCGCTATACAATGCTAACGATTATAAGCTAAGCTTAAAAGCGAGCTTTTTTAAAGTTGTTATTTACTGTAAGTTTATTTTTTTATTTTTGCCGAAAATTTAGCGGATTTTCAGCTTGATATTCAAATTGATTCAGCTATCAGGTATCTTCACCGAAAACAACCTAACAATGGTAGACTTATTTGAAAAGTTAAAAATGGAGGCCGGCCCACTGGCCAAGTATTCACATCTACCCGATGATTATTTTTTCTTTCCGAAGTTGGAAGGAGAAATTGGCCCGAGGATGAAATTCAATGGAAAGGAAGTTTTAAACTGGAGCTTGAATAATTATCTGGGATTAGCTAATCACCCGGAGGTGAGAAAGGCTGATGCCGATGCCGCTGCTGAATATGGATTAGCATCGCCCATGGGGGCTCGAATGATGTCTGGAAACTCAGTTCATCATATTGAATTAGAAAAGCAACTGGCAGCCTTCGTGATGAAAGAAGATGCCTTTTTGCTTAACTATGGCTATCAGGGTGTTTTATCAATTATCGATGCATTGGTTGATCGTAAAGATGTGATTGTTTATGATTCGGAATCGCATGCGTGTATTATCGATGGCGTGCGCCTGCACATGGGCAAGCGCTTTGTATATCCACACAACAACATGGAGAACCTTGAGAAACAACTTCAGCGTGCCACTAAATTAGCCAACGAAACCGGTGGTGGTATTTTGGTGATTACGGAAGGCGTGTTTGGTATGTCGGGTAACATGGGTGATCTGAAAGGAATAGTTGAACTTAAGAAGAAATATAATTTCCGCTTGCTGGTGGATGACGCACACGGGTTTGGTACCATGGGCACAACAGGAGCTGGAGTAGGTGAGGAGCAAGGTGTGCAAGACCAGATCGATCTTTATTTTTCTACTTTCGCCAAATCCATGGCTAGCATTGGAGCATTTGTGGCTGGCGATAAGAAAATTTTGAAATACCTGCGTTACACGGTTCGTTCACAAATTTATGCGAAGTCGCTGCCAATGCCATTTGTAATAGGAAACCTAAAGCGCCTTGAATTAGTAAAGAAGCATCCTGAATTAAGGTCGGATCTGAAAAAAGTAATGGCTGCGATTAAGAGTGGCTTGAAGGATCGTGGTTTTAACATCAATCCAACTCAGACACCTCCAACCCCAGTTCTATTTAAAGGTGGTGTAGGCGAAGCGGCCAACATGTCCATGGATTTAAGGGAGAATAGCGGCATTTTCTGTTCGGTGGTCATTTACCCGGTAGTTCCGAAAGACGTGATTATGTTCAGAATCATTCCTACAGCAGCTCATACCCTGTCGGATGTAGAAGAAACACTAAATGCCTTTTCTGCGCTAAAAACGAAGCTTGACAGCGGTTTCTATAGAAAAGAAGAGCTTGTAAACGTGACCAAAATCTAAAAAATGGGTTTTTGGCTTTTTTTTAAAGGTTTTTAGTTAAATTGGCATTACGAAATCAATTTTTAAAACTTAAAATCTTATAAAAAATGAAAAAATTTGAAGAACTAAAGACTCTGATTGCATCACTTGAAGGCGATGCAGATAAGTTCTACAACAAAGGAAATAGCGCGGCTGGAACACGCATTAGAAAGGGCATGCAAGACTTAAAAAATGCAGCTCAGGAAATTCGTGCAGAAGTTCAGGAATTGAAAAATAAGACTGGTAATTAATTACGAGCTAATAAACTTAAGCAAAGAGGGCAGAATCAACTGATTCGGCCCTTTTTCGTTTATATCTTTTTATAAAGTTCTTCAATTCTATTTTGTAGGCCCAGGGACGGTGCTACTAAAGGCAATCGTACATGATAACCACAAACACCAATCAAGCTTAATACATATTTAACCCCAACGGGATTTCCTTCTTCATACATAGAACCATTTATATCGATGATTCTGAATTGATCGGTCTGTGCCTGAGACAATTTGCCTGCATGGAAATGCTCTTTAATCTTACGGAATACCTGAGGCAGCGCATTGGCGAGAACTGAAATCACACCAACGCCTCCAATGGCATAGATAGAAAGGGTAAGCATATCATCGCCTGAGATCAGCATGAAATCTTTAGGTTTTTCTTTTATGATTTTCATGCATTGCTCAAGATTTCCAGAAGCTTCTTTAATACCGATGATGTTTTTTATTGAAGCCAGACGCAACGTAGTTTGTGCAGAAATATTGGATCCTGTTCTACCAGGCACATTATATAAAATTACGGGAAGTGGAGATGCTTTCGCCAGAGCTTTGAAGTGTTGAAAAATGCCTTCTTGTGGTGGTTTGTTATAGTAAGGACTCACCGATAAAAGTGCTGTCACCCCTGTAAGATCAGTAGATTTAATTTCATCCAACACGCTTTGGGTATTGTTGCCACCAATGCCATACACAATGGGAAGTTTCTTTGGATTATTTTCCAAAACGAATTTTAACACACTCCTTTTTTCTTCTTTGCTGAGCGTGGTCGACTCTCCGGTGGTACCCATCACCACATAGTAGTCTACACTTTTAGCGGTGTGAACTAATAATCGCTTGAGCGCCTTAAAATCAATTTCACCATGCTCATCAAAGGGGGTGATTAACGCTACTCCGGTGCCGAAAAGTTCTTTCATTATCGCAAATGACTGGTATAGTTATACATAGCTTTAATCAGACCCTCGGTTGTTCCATTTTGTTCGATCATAAACTCAAAATACTCATTTTCAAAATCATTAAAACGACCCACTCGGCAATGAGCTTTGCTTCTGGCCAACACGTGTAAAATTAGCGGATTTGATTCCGTATCGATGCAAAACAAATAATCAAATGGTGTGTCGATAAACTTTAATGCATTGGCTGCATTTAAATCTCCCCAGAATGAAATATCCTTGATGGTGAAAAAATCAAACTTAAACTCGTGGTTGCTTTTCTTTTCAGGAAGGAATTCGATCACCTGAGTTTTTTTTCCATCCCGTTCCAATTGGTTGATAAATTCTTTTATAGCCTCGTGTTTTTGTTTGTCTTCTACGGTAAAAATGATTCCTACACTCACAGCCTTCTTATAAGGGATGCTGGATCGAACAGACTTGTTTTTTTTTAGAGCGGATTCTGTCCGCAAATTCAAAAATGTCATTTTAAACATGGTCGAAAGCTAATAAAGTATGCTTACACTTCACGCCTGTTTTACAACAGGCTATTTTTTAACATCGCTTCAAACTCTTCCTCGGTGATGATTTTGACTCCGAGCTTGTCTGCTTTTTCCTTTTTTGCAGGTCCCATATTGTCGCCAGCAACTACAAAATCTAAATTGCCCGAAATCGAAGAAAGCACTTTTCCTCCATGTGAAGTGATTACTTCCTTCAGTTGATCTCGTTCATAGTTTTGAAAAACACCGGATACTACAAATGATTTTCCCCCAAGGATATCACTAACTAAAGTGGGCTCTTCAAGAGTTGATTCAAACTGTAGCTCCGAATTTTTAAGGCGATCGATTTCTTTCAAACTGTCATGATCTTTGAAGAAGTCAACTACGCTTTGAGCAATTTTTTCACCTACTTCAGGAGCTACTAAGAGTTGCTCGTAGGTAGCCGCAGCGAGCGCATCAATATTTTTGAAATGCCGAGCTAATTTTTCTGCTACGGTTTTGCCCACATAGCGGATGCCAATGCCAAACAATACATTCTCAAAAGGCTGTGATTTCGATTGCCCGATTCCGTCCAGGATGTTTTGTGCGGTCTTCTCTTTTACTTTTTCAAGTTTCAGCAAATCCTCCTTTGTGAGATCATATAGATCAGCTGGAGTTTTTACGAGTCCAAGATCAAAGAGTTGTTTGATGGTCTGCTCACCCAACGAATCAATATCCATCGCTTTGCGCTGAATGAAATGCTCAATACGTCCTTTGATTTGAGGAGGGCATCCTTTTTCATCAGGGCAGTAATGATTGGCTTCTCCTTCTTTGCGGACGAGTGGCGTATGACATTCCGGGCATGTTGAAATATAGACCACAGCCTCCAGCGAAGGATTTCTTTTTTCAATATCAACACCCGTTACTTTTGGAATGATCTCTCCCCCTTTTTCTACAAACACATAATCACCAATGCGCAAATCAAGACGTGCAATTTCATTGGCATTGTGAAGTGATGCTCGCTTCACCGTGGTGCCAGCCAGAAACACAGGTTCTAATTCGGCCACCGGTGTTACCGAACCCGTGCGACCAACCTGGTAGGTGATGTCATTGAGTCGTGTGCTGATGCTTTCAGCTTTGAATTTATAAGCAATGGCCCACCGCGGACTTTTTGCTGTGAAACCCAAACTTTCTTGCTGCTCCAAGCTGTTTACCTTGATCACAACACCATCAGTATCCAACGGTAATTCGGATCGTTTGTGTTCCCATTCTTTGATGTAATCCAATACGGATTGAATGTTCTTACATTTTTTATAAGTAGGAGATACTCTGAATCCCCAGGTTTCTAATTTGTAAATAGAATCTGCATGCGTTTCTACTTCGTTATCTTCTCCCAGCAGATAGTAGGCATAACAATCCAGTCTACGCTTGGCAACTTCCGAGGAGTCTTGCATCTTCACTGTGCCGGATGCAGTATTGCGTGCGTTGGCGTATGTTTCCTCACCAATGTCTTCGCGATCTTTATTGAGTTGTTTGAAAACTTCTTTAGGCAAATACACTTCGCCTCGCACTTCAAATTGGGCAGGAATGTTTTTTGATTTTATCCTTAGCGGAAGACTACGAATGGTTTTGATGTTAGCCGTAACATCATCACCCCGAACACCATCGCCACGTGTCACCGCTTTCATCAATAAGCCATTTTCATAAATTAGACTGATTGAAACACCATCAAATTTAAGTTCACAAAAATATTCATACTCATCACCGTCCAGCATTTTGGCAACACGTCCGTCAAAATCGGTGAGTTCTTCTTCGGAATATGTGTTGCCTAGTGACATCATCGGGTATTGATGATAAACTGTGGCAAATTCCTTGGTGATCGTTCCACCAACACGCTGCGTGGGTGAATCCTGAAGGCGAAGCTCAGGATACTGATTTTCCAATTGGATTAACTGATCAAGCAGTTGATCAAACTCATAATCAGAAATTTCTGGTTTACTTTTTTGATAGTAAAGATCATTGTGATGATTCACTTGATCGGTTAATTTTTGAATTTTATTTTTTGTTTCTTCTAACGTCATCATTCAACCTACAAATTAACGAAATTCAGAATCTGGCAAGCCGTAAGTGCAGCAGTTTCTGTGCGTAGCCGATTGGGGCCTAAGCTTACTTTTTTAAACCCATGCTCGTTGGCCATGTGTATTTCATCTTTATTAAAGTCGCCTTCCGGCCCAATCAATACGAGGTAACTTTGTTTTGATTTTGCCAATGCCTTGAGCTGATCGGGGTTGTTTATATCGACATAGCAGATGAACTTTTGGGCAGCCTCATGCGACATTACTTCCTTAAATGGAATCATCTCCGTAATGTGCGGCAGTCGTGCCTGTCCGGACTGCTTCATGGCACTTACAGCAATTTTATGAAGCCGTTCCTGATTTACACTTTTACGCTCGGAATTTTTACACAAGAGCAAGTGAATTTTATCAATGCCAATTTCAACAGCTTTCTCTACAAACCATTCTGTTCTATCCATGTTTTTGGTAGGAGCAATGGCAATGGCAATGGTAAAATCGCGCGATGGGATTTCTCTTTTTTCTGCTATAGTAAACTCACATTTTTTTGGATCAGCTTTGCTGATTAATGCATGATATAAAAATCCGTGCCCATCGGTGAGTTCGATCGTATCACCCGTTTGCATGCGCAATACTTTTACGGCATGACGCGATTCGTCTGGATCAAGATGCAAGATGCCTTGCCCGATATCAGGTTGATAAAATAGATTCAATGAATCAGGAATAAGATTGCTGAAGTTTTGAAACCAGGTTTACATAATCCTGCATAGCCTGATCTTTTGATATTCCTTTTTTGGATACCCAGGCATCAAACTTAGCAATGGCTTTGAAGTCAAAACCACTTGGCCGGTCACCAGAAACGTCACCTTCAGTCGCTTGTTTGAAAAGTGCATATAAGTCTAGAAGTTCTTCATTTGACGGCCGCCTGGTAAGATCTTTCGACTTGCTTACTGCGGAATTGAAATCATCTAAAAGTGCCATGGTAATTAATTTAAAAACTTATTAATCATTGCTTGAAATAACGATGACCACATAAAAAAGGCTGGGTAGTTAATCCAACCGTAAAGATAATGTTTTAAGGATTCTTGATTTAAAACTTTGTCAAAACAACTGGGTGCGCATTTTAATCAGGAAGTAATTTCATCATAATCTCTTTATAAAAGACTTTACTTTTAGGGTCATGTCCTTGCAATGCAATGGTGCCACTAGAAAGCCTGCCGTTTTCTCCTACCGTATAATCGTTGATTACTTTATCATTAACTTTTACAATAATTCTTTTGCCCTGAACGATAATATGTTGAGTGTACCACTCATTATCTTTCACAAAAACTTCTTTCACATCTTGCACGGCATAAATACTTCCCGTCTTGCGCCAGTCGGTATGGGTTTGGTTTACCTGTATTTCATATCCTTTGGATGGCCAGTCGGTTTCCTGGTAGGCGGTATGAATAAATAGGCCAGAGTTTGAGCCGGGTGTTGTCATCACCTGAAGTTTGAATTCAAAATTTTTAAATTGATGATTCATGAAAGGCCCTGCGTAAAACAAGTGGGCCCGCTCGCCAAACACAACAATCATCCCGTCTTGAATACTAAAGGTTGAAGGGTTTTCGCTGGCTTTCCAACCCTCCAGTGATTTGCCATCGAATAGTTTTGTCCATTCATTCTCTTTCTTTTTTTGAGCAATGCTTGCCGAGGATATAACCAGGAGAAACAGTATCCCGATTGTTAAGAACCTATTTGTTGATTTCATAGTAGTTGTTTTAAAAGTAAGTATAATGAAACGATGCCTTAATATGAAATCCTTTATTATTTCTCTGAGCGGGTTTGGATGACTTGACTGATGATTAGAGAAAAAAAAAGCCGGATAGTAACCCGGCTTTAATAATGCTTTAAAGTTATTTCCTACCTCTTATCAAGACCGACATAAGGTCTTTGGTTAGAACCAGTGTAAATCTGGCGCGGACGACCAATAGGCTCTTTGTTCTCACGAAGTTCTTTCCATTGGGCAATCCAGCCTGGAAGGCGACCAATAGCAAACATTACGGTAAACATATCAACTGGTATACCTAGTGCTCTGTAGATGATTCCTGAGTAGAAGTCTACATTAGGATACAACTTGCGTTCTATGAAATATGGATCTTTCAATGCGATTTCCTCCAACTTCATGGCGATCTCCAGGGTAGGATCATTTACACCTAATTTAGAGAGAACATCATCGGCCGCTTTTTTGATTATTCTCGCGCGAGGATCGAAGTTCTTATATACACGGTGACCAAAACCCATCAGTCGGAAAGGATCATTTTTATCTTTCGCTTTGTTAATCCATTTATCTACGTTGCCACCATCTTTTTTGATTTCTTCCAGCATCAGGATTACCTCCTGATTGGCGCCTCCATGTAATGGTCCCCATAGTGCGTTAATACCAGCAGAGATAGACGAATAAATACTTGCTTTTGATGAACCCACAATACGAACTGTAGATGTTGAACAGTTTTGTTCGTGATCTGCATGCAAAATCAATAATTTGTCGAGTGCAGCGGCTACTACTGGATCTACATCGTAATGTTCAGCCGGAAGCGCAAACATCATTTTAAGGAAGCGCGAACAATAATTCAATGAATTATCAGGATAGTTCACTGGATGCCCTACTTCATTTTTGTAAGCCCAGGCGGCAAAGGTTGGCATCTTGGCCAGTGAGCGCACGATACTCAGATAAACACCTTCTTTAGATCTGTTTGGATCCAAAGACTCAGGATAGAAAGCAGTTTGAGCACAGAATAATGAAGAGAGAACTCCCATCGGGTGAGCGCTTGAAGGGAATCCGTCCAAAATCTTCTTGATATCTTCGTGAACCATGGTATGGTTCTTTATGTCTCCGCTAAAGCCACTAAGTTGACCGGGTGTTGGTAGCTCACCAAAAATCAGTAAGTAGGCAACTTCCAGAAATGTTGACTTCTCGGCCAGTTCTTCGATCGAATAGCCGCGATAGCGAAGGATACCTTTATCCCCATCCAGAAAGGTAATGGCGCTGGTAGTTGCCCCCGTGTTTTTGTAGCCAAAATCAAGCGTTACTGCTCCGGTTTGCTCCAATAAGTTGCCTATGTCAATTCCCATTTCCCCTTCGCTTCCTTCAACTATAGGAAAAGTATATGATTTACCTTCGATGATTATTTCTGCTGTTTTTGCCATGATGAATCTATTTAACTTTCGTTTTAAAGATATAGGGTAGAATGCTTACAAAAAAATCTCCCGCCTAAATTAGTTATTCCCTAAAATCAAAGGCATTCCGTCTTTACCCGATCCCACCACGATGATTTTGCTGTTGGGAGATTTTGATAATTCCAGGGTTGCCTCTATGCCTCTCATTTTCAATAGCTTGTCTGTTAAACTATTGTTTATGATGTTATTGGCGCGTGACTCACCTTCCGCAGCAATGCGCTTGCGTTCTGCTTCGCTTTTTTCTTTATCCAGACGAAACTGGTATGCCAACGCTTCTTGTTCCTGTTGCAGTTTGCTTTCAATGGCTACTTTAATTTGCTCAGGAAGCATGATGGAGCGTATCAACACAGCCGTTGCATGCACATTGTTTTTGTTTAGGATTGTTTCAGTTTCAGTTTTAATTGCGGTCTCGACTTCTGCCCGCTTGGTCGAATAGATTTCTTCTGCGGTGAATCGACCCATTACCTGGCGCACAGTTGATCTTACTTCCGGGATCACCAAAACGGTTTCATAATCCGTGGTAAACTGTTCATGGATATATCCAATCCTTTCGGGGATAGGATAGTATCGGACCGTTACATCGATGTGAATAGACAAACCGTTTTTATCGAGCATGTCCATGTTTTCTTCTGATGACATTTCGTTTACCTTATACACGTAAACATCATTCCAGGGTGCTTTCATGTGTGTGCCTGGTCCTACTACGTTGTCTTTGTCAAGGCCTTTTCCAAACGGATAGAACACTACGGCACGTTCGGTGGCGCTAATGGTGTAGAACAAACTTGAAGATAATGCCATCACTACGATGAACGCAATGATGCCTAGAATGATAATGGGTAATTTTCGATTATTCATATTAATTAATTTTTGTTTTCATTTTCAAGACGGGGTAATCCAAGTAATTTACCAATGATGAGCATCGCATAAAGAACTCCCCAAATGGATTCAATGATACTGATGCTTTTAATGAACTTAGTGGGTTTAAGATCCGAATCAACTCCTCCCAATACGCTAAAACTGTAGGTAACACATTCTGAATAGTTGGGTAGGCCCAACTCAATGGCGATACCTAAACTGCCAGGCCGGGCAATGCAGATTAAATCATAAAGACTGCCGAACGAGATACCCACCATAAGAAAAACACAGGCCGCGCCCCAAAGTTTATCGGATGTGATAGATCCTGCTGAAAACATATCGCGTATGGCGAAACCAATAACGGTTATTTCGATGGGGAAAAGAAATCCATGAAGAATGAGCAAGTAGGTTTGCCGGTCGGAAACCTGAATAATTTGATAGTATGGAAATTCAGCCAAAACGCCAGCAATCACAATGATTGAAAGAACGATCAGTATGACCATGATAAGAACCTTGTTGCTGGTAAAGTTGCGCAGGAGATCCCAGAGCAAAAAGGCATAAATAGCTCCAGAGGATGAGAGTATGGTGATGATTAGTTTTGAGATATCAGATTTTGAATCCTCCAAAAGAGGCTCGTAAAGGAGGAGCCCCAGCACAATAATTACGATTTGGGTTAGCACTACATTGCGATAGTCTTTTGCTTTCTCTTTTTGAAGATCAAGTTTATTTAAAAAACCTTTCAGGGAGATTTGAAACATAGGTTTATCAGATGCATCGCCAAGCTAAGGATTAGATTTCAATAAAATCGAATAATGATCAATGGTATAAAATGAAAAAGCGATACCCTTTCGGAAATCGCTTTTTCATCGGATAAAATCTAATGTTTAATTGGCAGCACCTGACCCTTCGCCTGTGTTTTCGGTAGGAGTAGGTTCAGAAGCCGGTGCAACAACAGGAACTGTTGCTAAGGCAACAATCGGAGCAACAACCTTCGCTGGTGCTGATTTCTTTACAACTTTTTTCTTTACAGCTTTCTTTGCCGGTGTTGCTACCTTCTTCACAGCTTTCTTAGCTGCTTTTTTGGTAGCCTTCTTCACAACTTTTTTAGCTGCTTTTTTAGTTACTTTCTTCACAGCTTTTTTAGCTGATTTTTTAGCCGCCTTCTTTGCTGCCTTCTTGGGTTTTGCTTTCCCTTTTTTGGCAGCCTTTTTTGCTTTTTTTGCCATAGTCAATCAGTGTTTATTTTTTTGGTTGTTTGGATAAAGTCAGAGTTTTCTTCTCACTTCTCTAGTAAATGTAGAAACAGATTTACTCACCTATGCAAAAAGTGACAACTTTTTTTTATTCCTAGTTGGTAAGCATGGGGTATCTTTCACCTGATTGTACTGCTGGCCGGTTAGTGATCAGTAAAAACCAAATCGAGTTTATCCATTGTTAAATAATGGTAGCTAAAGCCGGGAACATATGTCATAGTTATTATTCCTCGTATGGTGAACCTGGTATGAGTTAAAGCTCTCAGATGATTTTGACCCTGTTTATCCTGGATTAGTGAGTTTAATTTTACCATTGGAAAAGGTATGAGCCAACACATCTTTTTAATGGATTCCTCAATCTATATTGAATCCAAATAAGTGTATTTTTGAAGGATAAATCGTTTAAGAATATCATCAGATCGGTAGGTGAAAATGTTAGATATACATTAGAAATGGAATATTTTTATATTAGTGTTAATAGGTTTAAACTAAATGCTATATCATTGCCTAGTTGTTTAATTAAAAGGACTACTTAAATGAAAAATGACTTAATTTTTTCTGTAGGTCTCGTCTTGGCACAGAAAATAGTTTTTTAACAATGGGCTTAGAAAGTTAAATCAGAGTTTTAATGAAAAATATGAATACTCAGATCAGGCTTGCATTGGATAGGGAAATACCGGAGGATTTTGTAATTAACAGAATAGGTGGAGTTGGCATGGTTAAAAGTGAAAAGACCAATAACCCTGAATACATTACTATACCCAAAAGGATGGAAGAAAACCGGGAGTATCTTTCAACAATTTGTGAATTGTTTAAAGGTAAGCCTGTGTGGTATAGAACAGACGACACGCCAACCTACCGGGCCAATAAGTTGATTGGAACAGAGCAAGTGATTGAAGAAGAAAATCCATTAATGGGTTTACGTGGAATGCGGAGGTCATTATACTTTATCGATACTTTTAGAAAAGAGTTAGAAATGTTTCTTGAGGTTTATTCAAGAAATTCGAATCTGGGTCTGTTGTTGCCCGTTGTTCATGATAAATCTCAGGTCATAAAAGCTAAGGAGATTTTAAAGGATTATAATTATAAAGGTCAGCTAGGCGTCATGCTGGAAATTCCTTCTGCTGTGCTCACTGTAAATGAATTCATTGACCTTGGTGTAAGCTATTTTATGATTGGAATTAATGATTTAACTTCTTTCACTCACGGAATATCACGCAGAGACAGCTCAGTGAAGGATTATATTAATTATCAACATCCAGCTATGTCCTATCTATTTAATCACTTAAAAAAGTATCAAACGAACGATATTGAATATGTGATTGGTGGCGAAGTTGCAGAAAACCTGGAGTACTACAAATCGTTTGGGTTTAATTCAATTGCTGTCCCCTATAAAAATATTCATAGCGCATTGGAGACAACCCAATAGGGCTGTTTTTCGAAGATTACTTTCCGATACAAAACTTTGAAAAAATATTGTCAAGTAAATCATCTGTCGTGATCTCACCAGTAATTTCGCCAAGGTGATGTAAGGATTGCCGGATGTCCATAGCCAGAAAATCTCCGGTCACTCCCGATGCCAGGCCTGTGGCAACACGGTGAAGGGATTGATTGGTCTCCACTAGTTTTTGATAGTGACGAAGATTGGTGACCAGCACATCTCCCTGTCGCACTTCGTGAATGTGAAACTTGGAAAGGATGCTTTCTTTCAAAGCAGGAAGATTGGTTTTTGATCCTGCCGATATCAATATGAAATTCTGATTTTCTATAGCTTTTAAAATATCGGGTTGGGCACGATCCACTTTATTACCAATTTTCAGATAGGGGATACACAAACTTTTAAGTTCATCCTCTTCTGCTTCCAACTCTTTTAGGTTGGTATTCGATAGATCGAACAAGTATAAAATTAATGAGGCCTTCTTCATCGTTTCACGTGTACGCGATATGCCTAACGACTCAATGACATCGGTAGTTTCTCTAAGACCTGCCGTATCCATAAATCGAAAGCTGACTCCTCCGAGTGTAATTTCATCTTCAATCACATCGCGGGTGGTGCCTGGTATGTCGGAGACAATTGCTTTTTCTTCATTCAGCAACGCATTAAGTAATGTTGATTTTCCTGCGTTGGGTTTTCCGGCAATTACGGTTGGTATACCATTTTTGATCACGTTTCCTTCATCAAAAGATTGAATAAGAATGCGGAGATAACTGATGATTCGATCTACCAGATCCGAAAGATCTTTGCGGCCGGCAAACTCTACATCTTCTTCTCCAAAGTCTAGCTCCAATTCGATGAGTGAAGCAAATTGGATTAACTCATCACGCAAGTTTTTGATTTCTTTTGAGAATCCACCGCGCATCTGGTTGATGGCTGCCTGCCGCGCATTGTCGGTTTCAGCATTGATGAGATCAGCTACAGCTTCTGCTTGGGCTAAGTCAAAACGACCATACAAGAATGCCCTCTTTGTGAATTCGCCAGGTCCCGCCAATCGTACACCGATTTTTAGAAAAGCTTTTATAATTTGTTTAACAATGAACGGAGAACCATGGCAGGCTATCTCTACGGAGTTCTCTCGGGTAAATGAGTTGGGCTCTTTGAAAAGGGTAACCAAAACTTCGTCTATTGCTTTCCCTTCCTCTTCAATGGTGCCAAGATGCACCGTGTGGGATGGTTGCTTCTCCAAATTTTTGCCCTTAAACAATTGTTGAGTGATACGAATGGAATCTTTTCCGGACAATCGTATTACGGCAATGGCACTTATTCCCTGGGCAGAGGCCGAGGCAATGATGGTATCATCAATGGGGGAGATAGAAGACATGACGGCAAGTTAAGGAGTAAATTGACAACTATGATTTGTTATCGTTTTAGATTCATTCCGCGGCATCTCGTACGATGAGCACTGGTATTTTCACCCGGTGACGAACGGTGTCCACCGTTGTTCCGAACACAAGATCTTTCATCCACTTGTGGCCATGTGCACCCATCACGAGCAGATTGGCATCAAATTCGTTCACGATTTCCGGGATTACTTGCTTGGGATTTCCAAACCCAATTTTTATTTCAGCATCATACCCTTGTTCTCTCAATTGTGTTCTATAGCTTGAAAGAGCGCTTGCATCTGCGTCTGACTCGTGGTCGGCTATTTCACTTCCATACCACATAGCTCCGGCAGTTTCCACAATATGCACCAACAAATAGTGGGCACTCTTGCCTCCCTGTGATACAGCACTGCGAATGGCTAGTGAATCGATGGAACTAAAATCAATAGTGACGGCAATTTGATGGTACGTTGTTTTAGTTAAGCTGATCAGTTCTGCAGCCGATCCGTGTGGAGCACGCGCTGTTTTTTCGTTTCTTCTTCTATCCAACCATGGCTTGAAAGAGATGTATAACAACAATATACCAGCACCGAGGCAAACCGGAATGACTGTGAGCCAAACTATCCAGGCGCGATCTCCGGCCACCACGAGCCAACCTGAAATCTCATTCATGACCAATTTTGCATTGAGTGAAACGATAATAATGGCGATGGTCCAGGCTGCGATTTTCATCCAGGGCCTGATCACAAATACTCCCATCTTTTCTTTGTCGCTAGTGAAATGAATCAATGGAATGATCGCAAAACCTAGTTGGAGACTAAGCACCACTTGACTAAGCACTAACAGTTCACCGGTTTTTCCCTCTCCATACATGAGGATGACGATATAAGCGGGAATGATGGCAATGAGACGGGTGATAAGTCTGCGTAGCCAGGGAGCAATACGAAGATTGAGATATCCTTCCATAACGATTTGCCCTGCGAGTGTTCCGGTTATGGTAGAACTTTGTCCTGCTGCAATTAAAGCAACGCCAAACATGATAGAGCCCCACTCATTACCTAATATGGGAGATAGGAATTTATACGCATCCTGAATATCAGAAACCTCGTACATGCCGACCCTGAAAAACGTGGATGCTGCCAGCACAAGTATGGCCGAGTTTACAAAGAAGGCTGCGTTGAGTGCAATAGTAGAATCGATCAGGTTATACTTGATAGCACTCCATACTCCTTTTTCGCTGGAGTCAATTCTGCGGGTTTGAACTAACGATGAATGCAGGTAGAGGTTGTGTGGCATTACGGTAGCGCCAATGATACCAATAGCAATATAGAGTGCGGTATCGTTGGGCAGTGAGGGAATAAATCCTTTTACTAACTCACCCATATCGGGTTTGGCCCAAAACATTTCCATCAAAAACGATATTCCGATGATGGAAACCAAGGCTACGATAAAGGCTTCAATTTTTCGCATGCCATAGCTTTGAAGCACCAGCAGCAGTAAGGTGTCTAGTACTGTTAATGAAACTCCCCAAATCAATGGAAGACCAAATAGTAGCTGTAAGCCGATGGCCATTCCTAATACTTCAGCCAGGTCAGTTGCTGCAATCGCGATTTCAGCGAGTATCCATAAACAAAAATTGACAACGGGATGATAAGAAGTTCTTGATGCTTGTGCCAGATCTAACTGACGCACTAATCCTAGCCGTGCACTAAGACTTTGTAAAACCAAAGCCATGAGGTTTGACATTAGCAGCACCCAAATGAGGGAATAACCAAACTGACTTCCTCCTGCGATATCGGTTGCCCAATTGCCAGGGTCCATATAACCTACGCTGATCAGGTAGGCAGGTCCTAAAAAAGCAAACAATTTTCGCCAGCCTTTGCGATTGGTGGCATCCACTGAAGCATGTACTTCGCTTAATGATTTTCTTGAAACATCATGTTTCCTCATATTATTCGGAGACTAAAATATTTTGTGACACTTCTTTTGAGATGAAAACGCGGTGATCATCGATTAGAACCTCCATCGAATCATCATAATCTTCTTTGCCAAGAATCTTGATTTTTGTTCCAGGTTTCGCTCCAATCTTGTCGAGGTATTTTAAGAGATTCGAATCAGAATCTTTAACAGCTGCAATCTTTCCCAGGTATCCTTTCTTTAATTGATCTAATGGTAACTGTGGTTGCGCCTTGATTTTTCCTTTGTTGTCGGGGATGGGATCTCCGTGTGGATCAACTTTGGGGTACCCAAGGAACTCATCCAGCTTTTCAATCAGTCGCGATGAGTTGATGTGTTCCAGTTGCTCAGCTACTTCATGCACTTCGTCCCAGTTGAAGCCAAGCTTATCCACCAGAAAGGTTTCCCAAAGTCGATGCTTGCGAATCACCATCAGGGCTTCTACTTTTCCTTTGTGGGTAACATTGACGCCATAGTATTTTTCATAACTGATAAATTCCTTGGCCGACAATTTTTTAATCATATCGGTGGCAGAGGCAGCCTTGGTGTTCATGGCTTCTGCCAGTTCGTTAGTGAGCACAGCTTTTGAACCACCATCCGAAAGATGGTAGATGGCCTTGAGGTAGTTTTCTTCAGTAAGACTTAGCATGATTTAATCAATGCACAAATATAAAAATTTAGATTAGCCTAAAAAATATTTTAGGTCAAAACATTTTCCATCGCCTGGTGCAGTTTTTCTTCTTCGGAAGACCAGAGAACATCCGTAGGGACTGCCATGTAGAAATGGGTCTGTTTCATTTCCTGCAATAGTGTGCTTACTTGAAGAGGAGATGTGAAGTCGATGGGAATTGCGGCAGAATATGGCTGACAAAGTGCCACCCAGGGTGTATAGTTTTGAATGAGGATGGGCAGTTGAGCCGACAAATATTCATATAACTTAGTCGGTATTTTATTTTCGGTGTGAGGGGATGAAGGGTAATAAATAATGCCGAAGTCGGAGTTGGAAATCTGTTCGAGAATTTCGTTATGAGGCACCAACTTATCTCCTCCGGTTAATGAGATAAAAGGTTTATCTGCGATGGCTTTTTTGACGAATTCCAGGGTAGATGAAAGTGAGCAATAACCGATGATATGAAGGATTACAGTCTGGTCATGTTTGTGCAGCGCATTGGCCAGTTTGATGGCTTCAAACACACCGGTACTTTCGCTGATGGTTCCGCTAAAAAGTAATTTGATGCCACCAATCGATTTTCTTTTCATAAATCCTTTTGGAAGGATACTCTTGTTTTCCAGAACGATGGATTTATTTCTAAAGAAATTCATTTCTTTTTCGAACCCCTTTTCGGCCAAAATGAAGAGGTGAAAGAACCTTGATAGAACGATTTCTTTACCCCTTACCCAGACTGCCACGAGGTGTTTTAAAACGGGAGTAAATGCGTTTGTCCAAAGAATATTCCGCCAGTAATTTTCTTGTACATCATAGATTATCCGGGCGCCAAAGAATATTCTGTATAGTACAGCAACTATCAGTAATTCATGGCTATTAACTACCAATGCTTCAGGTTTTACTTGATGTATTTTTTTAAGTATACGAAGGGGCGTCAGAACCCTTTCTAAACTCAACCGAACAAAATTGGGGTGCGGAATGAAGGTTATTCTTGGTTCATTGGGTGGATGCTTTGAAGGATACCCGAGGATAAAAATTTCGTAGTCAGGGTTGTTGGAAAGCGACTTGCCAATCTTCTCAAACATGCGTGTATCATTTACCGGTTTGAGTACTGAAGCGAGGACTATTCTTTGTTTTTTCATTTATTGCAAGCCGGTTTAAAAATAGGAAATAAATGGAACTGAAAGAACTAATTGAAAAAGCCTGGGCTGATCGCGAGTTGCTTAAGTCGGCAGAAATACAAAGCGCGGTGCGCGAGGTGGTAGAATTGCTGGATAAAGGAAGACTTCGTGTGGCCGAACCCGATGGTGAAAACTGGAAGGTAAACGAGTGGATTAAGAAAGCCGTGATCATGTATTTTCCGATCCAGCAAATGGAAGTTATTGAAGTGGGGCCGTTCGAGTTTCATGATAAAATTGCCTTAAAAAAAGATTACAGGAATTTGGGCGTAAGAGTTGTTCCACATGCCATCGCCCGGCATGGATCGTTTGTAAATAAAGGTGTGATTTTAATGCCTTCGTATGTAAATCTTGGAGCTTATGTTGATGAGGGAACCATGGTCGACACGTGGGCTACGGTTGGAAGCTGCGCTCAGGTTGGTAAGAATGTGCACCTCAGTGGAGGCGTTGGTTTAGGTGGTGTTTTAGAACCGGTGCAGGCAGCGCCCGTGATCATTGAGGACAATGTTTTTGTGGGGTCGCGCTGCATTGTCGTGGAAGGTGTAAGGGTAGGTAAGGAGGCTGTATTAGGAGCCAATGTAGTGCTCACAGCCAGTTCAAAAATTATTGATGTAACTAATCCTGAGCCGATCGAATACAAAGGCTATGTTCCCCATCGTTCTGTGGTAATTCCGGGTACTATACCTAAGAAATTTGCTGCTGGTGTATACCAGGTTCCTTGCGCTTTAATTATTGGCACCCGAAAAGAGAGCACCGATAAAAAGACCTCATTGAACGATGCATTACGTGAAAACAATGTGTCGGTATAGGATTGGCATGTGCTTTGACATTCTACCATTCAAAGACTATTTTTAATTATGAAACTTCTGTTTAAAGCATTCCTGATGCTGTTGTTTCTCGCTTCTTTTTCAGGTGAGAAAAAGAAAGAATTCATTCCGATCAAGAACACTAATTTTGGAATCGGGGAGGTGCTTAACTATCGAGTTAACTTTGGATTCTTCACCGTAGGCAAAGCATCAACCGTAGTTGATCAAAAAATCTACAATATAAACTCACGGCCATCCTATAAGGTCGATGCCCATGGCGAAACGCTGGGGTTTGTTTCCTGGATAACAAAAGTAAATGATACCTGGGGAGCCTATATCGATACGGCTGCTTTGGTTACCCATGTATCCTACAGAAAGATCAGGGAGGGTAATTACAGAAAAGACGAAATCATCTATTATGACCACGACAAACTTGAAGCAGAAGTTAAAGTCATGAATAAAGAGACAGGTTTGTATGGAGAACCTAAATTTTATCCTACTCCGCCTAACGTGCGTGATATGGTGGCAGGATTTCTTTACTTACGTGTTATTGACTTTGCAAAATATAAGAAAGGTGACACACTATCCATTTCTGGTTTTTTTGAAGATACTCCCTATAACTTGAAGATCATCTATTCAGGCAAAGAGAAAGTAGAAACCAGTATCGGAATTATACCATGCTTTAAATTGGTGCCGATTATGCCAGACAATAAAATTTTTGATGGTGAAAATTCGATTACATGCTGGCTTTCGGATGATAAAAATAAGATACCGGTAAGGATACAGGCCAAAATGTTTATCGGTAGCACGGGTGTTGAGTTGATCAGTTTTAGCGGCCTGAGAAATCAATTAAAGGTAGTGATGAAGTAGCATAGGTTTAATGTTCGCTATTTTCTTCTCTAATTATCCTCCGATGATTTAAAGCAACTAAAATATCCTCAATGATAAAGGATTTTGGCCCAACTGACTTTTATCATAAATCATCTCGATTTTATTCGACAACTTTTCGGGGAAATGACAAAATTTTTCAGGCACGATTAACTCCGCCAAACATATTGACAAACCCTATAGGCCAAGAACATTTTATGTGATTATGTGGCTTGCCAAGCTCACAATCAAACTAAGGTGAAGCGCGAATAATTTTACTTGAATCTTACACCTGCATTAGATCTTTTCATTTGACGTAAGAAGAATGAATTTGAACGCCAAATAGTGTGACCTAAAGAAAAAAAGGCCTTTAAAAGCTTTTTTTACACGTTCTTTCCAAATATTATTCTGAACCCCAGTAATGACGCAGCTTTTTGACTTCTCGAAAAAATGGCTAAGCAAACTTTTTAATACACGTGCTGCCGGCTTTTATATCCTTTCTTTTGCGATTGCCATTGCGGTAGGCACATTTATAGAAAATGATTTTGGTACAAGTTCCGCACAGAAAATCATTTATAAAACATGGTGGTTTACTACGTTACTCGCACTATTCAGTGGTACCGTCATTGTTAATTTATTCAAATTCAGAATGATAGAGCATAAAAAATGGGCATTGCTGACGTTCCATGCTGCCATGATTGGCATCCTTATTGGTGCAGGTGTTACTCGTTATTTTGGCTTTGAGGGCATCATGCACATCAGGGAGAACGATGTTTCCAATAGTTTTTTATCGTCTGATACCTACTTGCAATTTAAGGTTTATAAAGGTGGTCAAATCTATGAGTTTGACGAGCCTGTACTTTTTGCGTCACTGGGAAATAATCAGTGGAACGAATCCTATTTGATCGGAAATGATTTGATTAATGTCCAAATCGTTGAGTTTATTCCAAACCCCATACAGGTTTTAGATGCAGGCACAGGCGGTCAGGCAACCATTAAAGTGGTATTTGGAGGTGATGGAGGAAGAGAGGAATACTTTGTACGTCAGGGTGAAACCCGTGAAATCCGTGATGTAATTTTTAATTTCAGTGATGACCAAGTCCCGGATGCTGTAACGATTGCTTACAAAAATGATTCTCTGCTCATAAAGTCCTCTCGTGAGCTGACCCAAACGGTTATGGCTACCCAAACAAGAGAAACTCTGCCTGCCAATGCGTATCATGAATTGAAGTTACGATCATTATATACCGATGGTATTACCAGTTTCGTATTTGGCGATTTTACCAAGCAAGGCAGTGTGAGTATCAAATCAGAGAGTGCAAAAGTCAAGAGCGAAAGTATGACAGCTCTTAAAGCCACGGTCTCCATCAATGGAAAATCAGATATGATCTATATCTACGGAGCAAAAGGACTGCACGGCCAACCTGTAGTGCTAACGCATGATGCTTTGGAATTGGCAATTTCTTATGGTGCAAAACATATGACGCTGCCTTTCTCTGTCAAGCTGTATGATTTCATCATGGAGCGGTACCCGGGAACCAACAGTGCGGCCTCTTACGCCAGCGAAGTACAATTGATAGACAATCGGGAAAATCTTACCGAGAATCATCGCATTTATATGAATCATATATTGACTCATGATGGATATCGGTTTTTTCAATCGTCATTTGACAATGATGAGTTGGGAACTTACCTCAGCGTGAATCATGATTTTTGGGGTTCATGGATTTCTTACTTAGGCTATGCACTCCTGACTATTGGAATGGTTATGTCACTCTTAAGTAAAAAAAGTAGATTTTATCAGATTTCTCAAAGTATTAAGAAATTAAGGGCAAAGGGTAGTTTATCCATCATCGTAGTGGGACTTCTTCTTAGTGCACCAACATTAACTTCAGCACAAAAAACAATCGGGGAGAGTAATTTTCAAAATACGGTTGATAAGGAACATGCTGAAGCTTTCAGTAAGCTCATCGTTCAGGATCTTAACGGGCGAATGAAACCAGTTCACACGTTATCCAGAGAAGTAATGAGAAAACTGTCCCGCAAGGAAAACCTGAATGGCCTGAACGCTGATCAGGTGTTGTTAGGAATGTTTTCCAATACGCAAGAATGGATTGGAGTGAATCTGATCAGCATAGGTAAGCATGAAGCGATTCATAAACTAATGGGAGTTTCACAAGAGACGGCTGCGTACAAAGATTTTTTTTCAGAAAGCGGAGAGTATCTTTTGCAGGATGAAGTAAGGCGGGCATACAGTCTACAGCCGATCGATCGGGGTGTTTATGAAAAGGAGCTGATGAAAATTGACGAAAGGGTGAACATCGCGAATATGGTATTTGCAGGCACTTTGTTCAAAATGGTTCCTGTTGCAGGTGATCCCAATAATACCTGGACGGCCATTCATCCTTCAGACCATAATCATGACCAGGAAGAAAACACCGAACCTTCTTTGGCAACAAAGTTTTTTGAATCATACAGATCTGCACTTAATGAGGCTACCGTTACCAAAAACTACACACGGCCTTCAACAATGGTTACCGAATTGGCAGCGTATCAAAAGTCAACGGGTGCAGAGGTTATACCTTCTTCTTCGAGGATCAGCGCAGAAATTTTACTCAATAGGATCAATCTTTTCAATCGGCTGGCAGTGCTGTATACCCTGTTAGGAGTGGCTCTGGTGTTCTTTCTCTTTTTCTCCGTGTTTAGGCCGGAGTTTAAGTTAGCTAGGACGAATATAATATTGTTTGGTCTGGTACTGATTGCCTTTGTATTGCACACGATCGGTCTTGGCTTGCGATGGTATGTGTCTGAACGAGCACCCTGGAGCAACGGGTATGAATCGATGATCTATATTGCATGGACAACGGTTATGGCGGGAGTAATATTTGCCAGAAAATCTTTTGGAGGATTGGCCGCTACCATGATTTTGTCGGCCACCGTGTTACTCGTTGCGATCTTAAGTTACATGGATCCGGAAATTACTCCTCTTGTACCTGTACTTAAATCGTATTGGTTAACCATTCACGTATCGTTGGAAGCTGGTAGTTATGGTTTTCTGATGTTGGGAGCCATTATAGGGCTGATCAATCTAATACTCATGATATTTATCAACGAAAAGAATAAAGAGAGAATACATAATCAGATCAGGGAGATGTCGTACCTCAGTGAAATGACCTTGATTGGTGGTCTGTTCATGATTAGTATTGGAACTTATCTGGGTGGGGTTTGGGCTAATGAATCGTGGGGAAGGTATTGGGGATGGGATGCCAAAGAAACATGGGCACTGGTAACTATACTCGTTTATGCATTTATCCTTCATATGCGGATCATACCCAAAATGCAAGGCCTTTTCTCCTATAATTTTGCAACAATTTTTGGACTAGCATCGGTCATCATGACGTACTATGGAGTCAACTATTACTTGTCTGGATTGCACTCCTATGCTGCTGGCGATCCGGTGCCTATACCGCAATGGATCTATATAGTTATCACAGCACTTTTGATTATTAGTGTGCTGGCATTTATAAAGAAACGAAAGTTTAACATATTCAACTAAACCTCGGCATCTCGCAATGAATAAAACGGTTCATACCCTTTATATAGCTACCATGGTGCTCATCGTATTGGCGGTAACAGCCTACCTGGCATATACAGGATATTCTTATTATACTATTTCAATAGAGGAAAGATTTTATCACCCTCAGCACAACTGGTTTAGACCAAGCGGTGTGTTTGGTCACGGCCTTGGTATTGCAGGTACAATTTTGATATTGATTGGCGTCTTTATTTATATCGCCAGAAAGCGATACAATTTGTTGCTAAAAGGAATACGATTAAAATACCTCCTGGAATTTCATATTTTCCTCTGTACGCTCGGTCCTGTTTTGGTTCTTTTTCACACTGCGTTTAAGTTTGGAGGAATAGTTTCGATTTCATTCTGGAGTATGGTGGCTGTTGTGTTGAGTGGTGTCATTGGAAGATTTGTGTATATACAAATACCACGCACCATCGAGGGAAGGGAACTTACACTCAATGAAGTAAAGGGTATGAAGGCAGGGTTATCAGCTACTTTAAAAAATAGCGTTATCGATGAACATCTCAGAGGTCTGATTCTCTCTTTTACTTCTGTTCATGATTCCTCCGAAAAGACTTCATTCTTTTCTCAATATTTTGAAAACAAGAGAACAATAAGAACAATAAGCAAAGAGTTATCGAAACGGAAGGTTGAAAAGAAGCAGAGGTTGTCCATTATGAAATTGCTTAAGGAAGAGATTTCACTTGCTTATAAGATAAGACGATTACAGACGATGCAGAAGCTTTTCAGGTATTGGCATGTTGCTCATTTACCTTTTGCATTGATTATGGCAATAGTTCTGATCGTACACGTGGTGGTCACGTTGTCATTTGGATATAAATGGATATTCTGATGGAAGTACTGATAGAGCAAATATTAATTTACGGAACTCTGGCTCTACTGTGCGCGGTAGTGGTATACTTCTATTTAAGGAACGATAAGGCGAAGACAGCGAAGACAAGACAAAAAGTTTCTGTTGCTAAAGCAGAAGGATTATTCGAACCAGTTTCGCTTCATCCCTATATTGATCTCAACACCTGTATAGGAAGTGCGGCCTGCATAACGGCCTGCCCTGAAAAGGATATTTTAGGATTGAACGAAGGCAAGGTAACAGTAATCAATGCTTCAAATTGTGTTGGTCACGGTGCTTGTTTTCACGCCTGTCCTGTGGAGGCTATTTCATTGCGTATTGGAACAGAATCGAGGGGTGTTGACTTGCCTCATGTAAATAAGAATTTTGAAACCAATATACAAGGCATCTATATCGCAGGAGAATTAGGTGGAATGGGATTGATTAAGAACAGCGTTGAGCAAGGTCAGCAAGCCATAGAGAATATTATAAAGCGCAAAAAGCGAAATATAGAAAATGTGCTTGATGTGGTTATTGTCGGAGCTGGCCCAGCGGGAATCTCTGCCTCACTGGCTGCAAAAAAACATGGTTTAAAAAGCATCACGATAGAGCAAAATTCGCTCGGTGGCACAGTCTACACTTTTCCAAGAACTAAAGTGGTTATGACTTCCCCTATGGATTTACCACTATTTGGCAAGATAAAACTGACCGATACAACAAAAGACGAATTGCTCAGCTTGTGGACTAAGGTAACTTCGGAAAACGATCTTAAGATCAAAGAGCACACTAAGGTAAACGACATTAAACCGCTGCTCAACGGAACCTTTAAACTTGTAACCAATACTGGTGATGAATACATAACCAATAATGTTCTTCTGGCAATCGGGCGGAGAGGAAGCCCTAGAAAGTTAAATGTTGTAGGAGAAGATCTTCAAAAAGTGGCTTACCGACTGCTGGAGCCAGAGAGAATCTCCAATAAAAAAGTTGTTGTAGTTGGTGGTGGTGATTCAGCCATTGAATCGGCTTTGCTTTTGAATGATAAAAATAGCGTTATCCTATCTTACCGAAGTGATAAATTTTCAAGACTAAAGCCTAAAAACAAAGCGAACGTGGAGCAGGCTATCGCCAGTAAATCACTTCAGGTGATGTTTAACTCAGATTTAGTTTCTATTAGTGAAAAAACAATTTTAATAAAGGCTGATGAAGATATCAGGGAATTCGAAAATGACCTGGTTTACATTTTTGCGGGAGGAGAATTGCCTACGCAATTTCTTAAAAATGCTGGAGTGGAAATTACTAAAAGGTTTGGTCACGTTATGAAGAAGCATAATTAACAGACCGTGAGACTCAGGTGGGTATTTATATTAAGTATAATGGTACTAGCAAATTCAATTAGTTATGGACAATTATCACCTGGAGATCTCTCTCAGGCCCATAGCGATTTGGAAGGTATGAGTAAGTGTACCTTATGCCATGACCTGGGAAAGAAGGTAAACAATAATAAATGCCTGGATTGTCATAAAGACCTTCAGTCGCTGGTCAAACTCAATAAGGGGTACCATGTTAGTGTGGACGTAAAGGGTAAAGATTGCTTTGCGTGCCACAGCGAGCATCATGGAATAAAATTTGACATGGTGCGATTTGATGAAAGGAAATTCAACCATGCCCTCACCCAATATAAACTCGAAGGTGCACATGCCACGGTAGAGTGCAGGGAATGCCATAAGAGTGGCAATATTCAAAGCCAGGAGATTAAAAAGAAAAAGGAAACTTTTCTGGGTTTGAAACAGGAGTGTCTCACTTGCCATGAAGATTATCATCAAAAAACGTTATCCAATGATTGTGTTAAATGTCATGATATGAAAGCCTTTAAACCGGCTTCAAAGTTTGATCATAATCTGACCAAGTTTAAACTTGGCGGTAAACATGTTGAAGTGGATTGCAAGGAATGTCATAAGACAATCACAAGAAACGGAAAGCAATTTCAAGAGTTTACCAATATTCCTCATAACGATTGTGTGGCTTGTCACACCGATCCACACAAGAGCCGCATCGAGGGCAAATGCACACAGTGTCATACAGAAAATTCATTTAAGGAATTTATTGGTAAGAATCGATTCGATCACACAACTACCGATTTTGCTTTGATGGGAAAGCACAAAACGGTGCATTGTTTCAGTTGTCATAAAAACACCAGCACTGCTGCAACGGCTTTTGCTTATTGGCCAAATGTAGAAGAAACTCAATGTATAGCATGCCATAAAGATATCCATACAGGAAAGATGGGTAACACGTGTGCAAAGTGCCATGTGGAAACGGATTTCAAATCTATTAAATCACTATATACATTCAATCATAGTGCAACTGATTATCCTCTCGTGGGAAAGCATGTAGGCGTGGATTGTAAACTTTGTCATAAGGGAAAATATACGGAAGCGATTAATTTCTCAGCATGCAAAAACTGTCATAAGGATTATCACAAAGGTGAATTTTTGAAGAACGGAATTTCTCCTGATTGTATCGAATGTCACTCCCTGGCTGAAGATTTTAAGCATACCTCATATTCTGCCGATCAACATCAGAAAACAAAATTTCCTTTGCAGGGAGCTCATGCTGCTACACCGTGTTTTTCATGTCATGTAAGTGAAGATCGATGGTCATTCAGAAAAAATAGTTCAACGTGCACTGAATGCCACAAGAATATTCACGGTAATCGTTTTGAGGTGAAGGGCGCTACGGATTGCACTCGATGCCATGATTCTGAAACCTGGTTCCCCAGTAAGTTTGATCACAACCAAACAAAATTTCCTTTGGATGGTAAGCATGCCAAGGTAGAATGCCGCCAGTGCCATAAACCGTATGAGAAGGATGGAAAAATTTTAGTAGAATATAAAATAACCAAATTCCAATGTATAGACTGTCATCAATAATCCTTGTTCTATTTGGTTTTATCATTCAGACCTACGCACAATCGCCACATGGCGAGTCGCTCAAAATCGATTGTGCTGGTTGCCATTATTCTTCAGGCTGGTTGCCCATTCGGAAAAAACTGAACTTCAATCATGATGCAACCACCTTTCCATTAGTAGGAAACCATTCGCAAACCGATTGTAAGGCTTGTCATACTTCCTTAGTTTTTTCAAATGCGCCAGCAGAATGTGTTAATTGCCATACCGATGTTCATAGCATGTCGGTGGGAAATGATTGTGCACGATGCCATACACCCAAAAGCTGGATCGTTGATAACATTCCTGAACTGCACGAGGCCAATGGATTTCCGCTGGCGGGTTCGCATACTGCTCCGAGTTGTGTGGATTGCCATGTATCAGAGACTAACTTAAGGTTTGATCGCATCGGAAATGATTGTGTTAATTGTCATCGGGATGATTATTTAAACACAAAAACACCGGATCATCAAAAAGCAAGTTATTCAACTAATTGTGCTGAATGTCATGATCCCTTTTCTTCGGATGGGTGGAATTCAGAACTCGTCAATCATGACTTTTTTCCGCTCACCTTAGGCCACGCCATACAGGATTGTAAACAATGCCATGTCACTGGTAAATATTCGGATGCTTCACCAGAATGTGCCAGTTGCCATTTGATGGACTATTCTGCTACCAAAGAACCTAATCATACTATTAATAATTTTCCCAAAACCTGTACAGAATGTCACAGCATCGAAGCATGGACGCCTTCCAATTTTGATCACAACAAAATCTACCCCTTGCAAGGTGCTCACAAATCAATTGCTAACAACTGTGTTGAATGTCACGCTGCTGGTTATGTGAATACACCAAATACATGCGTAGGATGTCATTTAACGGACTATAATACTACAGTAAAACCGAATCACAAGACAGCCCAAATCAATACCGACTGTATACAATGTCATTCTGAGTCTGCGTGGTCACCATCAAATTTCGACCACAATACGGTTTATCCATTGCAGGGTGCTCATAAATCAATTGCCAATGAATGCATTCAATGTCATGCTGCTGGCTATGTCAATACACCCAACACGTGTGTGGGATGTCACTTAACGGATTACAATACCACAGTAAATCCGAATCATAAAGCGGCTCAGTTTTCGAATGATTGTAAACAATGCCATACCGAGTCGGCATGGACGCCATCAAGTTTTGATCATAACACAGTCTACCCTTTATTAGGTGTACATAAATCAATTGCGAATAACTGTGTTGAATGCCATGCGGCTGGCTATCTGAATACACCCAATACTTGCGTGGGATGTCACTTAACGGATTACAATGCCACAGCAAATCCGAATCATAAGACAGCTCAGTTTCCTACTGATTGTAAACAATGTCATAGCGAGTCAGCATGGACTCCATCAAGTTTTGATCATAATACGATCTATCCATTACTAGGCGCTCATAAACCCATTGCCAGTAATTGTGTGCAATGCCATGCCGCTGGTTATTTGAATACACCCAACACGTGTGTGGGATGTCACTTAACGGATTACAATACCACAGCAAATCCAAATCATAAGACAGCTCAGTTTCCTACCGACTGTAAACAATGTCATACCGAGTCAGCATGGATCCCTTCTAATTTTGATCATAACACCATCTATCCTTTAGGGGGAGCTCATCAATCTATTTCCAAAAATTGTGTGCAATGTCATGCTGCTGGTTATGTGAATACACCAAACACTTGCGTGGGATGTCACTTGACGGATTATAACGCCACTGCAAATCCTAATCACAAAGCGGCACTATTTCCTACAGATTGTAAACAGTGTCACACCGAGTCGGCATGGATCCCTTCTAATTTTGATCATAACACGATCTATCCATTGGTGGAAGCGCATAAGACGATTGCCAGCAACTGTGTACAGTGTCATGCTGCCGGGTATGTGAATACACCTAATACATGCGTGGGTTGTCACCAAACGGATTACAATACAACTACAAATCCGAATCATACGGCAGCACATTTCCCTAATGATTGCAAGCAGTGCCATACCCAAACGGCATGGACTCCGGCAACTTTCGATCATGATGGAATGTACTTTCCGATATATAGTGGAAGACACAAAGATGCCTGGACGTCTTGCACAGAATGTCATACGAATAGCAGCAACTATGCTGTATTTAGTTGTATTGATTGCCACCAACATAATAATAAGACCAAGGTTGATAGCGATCACCAAGGTGAGAATGGTTATGTCTATGCAAGCAACGCGTGCCTGAATTGTCATCCACGAGGTAGTAGATAATGATAAGGACCTTGCTCATACTATTCATCTTGCATCTAAGGTTAAGCACCTGCTTTGGTCAAAGACCACCTTTGCAAGGGAAAGTGACTTTTGTTACTTCCACGAATGCGTATGTCAAGTTTGAAACAACGCAAAATGTTGAGATCGGAGATACCCTTATGGTTAGTCGTAATAAAATCCAGAGCCCTTGTTTGATTGTAAAGAACAAGTCATCCATGTCGTGCGTGGCATCACTCATCAAAGGATGTGAAGTAAAAGTAGGAGACGATATCGTTCATAAAACAACCCGGGTCGAAAAACAAGTGGTTCAGGAACAAGTCAAGAAAACCACAACAATCACTATAACTTCTAAGCTGCCGTTAAGGAATAACAAATCCTTAAGAGGAGTAATTTCAGCAGCGAGTTATAGTAGTTTTTCAGCAATTCAGGGAGATATACATAGAACCATGTATCGTTTTTCTATGGATGCAAACCATATTGATAATTCTAAATTTTCGCTGGAAACGTATATTAATTACAGACAAACATTTAGAATTAAGGATAGTACGTACATCAAGGATAAAGATGTATTAAATATTTATAATCTGGCCATCCGAATTGATGTAAGCCCCACCATGTCGATCTCGGTAGGAAGAAAAATAAATCCTAAAGCATCATCCCTCGGGGCGATTGACGGACTACAAGCCGAAAAGCATTTTGGGAATTTCTATATGGGTATGTTGGTTGGCTACAGGCCAGATATTGTGGATTATACTTTTAATCGCGATTTATCTCAATATGGTGGTTATATTGGTTTGAAAGGAGAAAACAAATCACTCTACTCGCAAACCACGCTTGGGGTGATGGAACAGGATAATAATGGTAACGTAGACAGACGATATGGATACTTTCAGCACTCAAGTACCATAGGCCAAAAGCTCACTCTATTTTCATCCTTTGAGCTTGATCTTTACAATAAGGTGAATTCCGATTCGATGGGCGATATCAGGCTTACCAATCTATACGTTTCGATGGGATATCAACTCGCGAAATGGATTGACATTAATGTTTCGTATGATTCGCGCAAGCAGATTATTTACTACGAAACTCTGAAAACTGAAATAGAGCGTATCCTGGATAATGATGAAGCCAGGCAGGGAATCAGGTACCGATTGAACCTTCGGCCGATAAAGTTTATCAACATCGGAGCAAATTATAGCAGACGATTTCAAAGCAATAACCTCAATGTGTCGGACAACCTGAATGCTTATTTCAACTGGTCAAAAGTGCCCGGGCTGGGAGGAATGTTGTTTATCAACTACAATGAAAATAAATCATCTTATCTCGAAAGTAAGATTTTCTCGTTCAGGCATTCAAGATCTTTGATTAAAGAAAAACTCGATGCGGATATTTATTATCGAATGGCGAACTACACGTATTCAAGTCGCGAAATGAAGAATAGTCAGCAGTACTATGGTGCAAGCCTTAATTATCGGTTAGCAAAAAAAATGAACCTGAGTGTTTTAGGTGAATTGTCAACCATGTCATCTGAAGAGGACAACTATCGAGTAAACGCAAGGATTAGTAAAAACTTTTAACAAACAATAAGTCAATGAAAACAAATTATCTCATACGATTGATCCAACTAAGCTGTATTGCTATCATAGTGATGAGTTGTAGTAAAGACCCCAAAGTCATTACTGCAAATTCTGAGAATGCCACAGAGGGCACCGGCATTCTTTCACAAGAAAATCCTTTTCCAGTACTCACCGATTTGCCCAAACTGGCTAATGTCAATGTAGAAGATGTACACACCGTTACTATTCTGGAATCATTGCCTACTACACGGTATGTTTATCTTCGGGTGAAGGAGGGACAGGAAGAATTCTGGATTGCTACATCGAAAATGGAAGTAACTATTGGTGGAACCTATTTTTACCGCGATGGCCTGCTGAAAACAAACTTTGAAAGCAAGGAGCACAATCGTGTATTTGAAAAGATGTATTTGGTATCCTCTGTCGTAGAGGCCGATCATGCTTCACAAAATTCACAGGTTGAAACAAAGACAGTCACCATTAAAAGTGCTGGAAACCTAGCTGTGAAAGGCTCAGTTAAAATTGCTGATCTTGTAGCCAACCCACAAAAGTATTCTGGAAAAACGATTCAGATTAGTGGTCAGTGCACGAAGGTCAATCCCAACATCATGGGTCGTAATTGGATGCATCTTAAAGACGGAAGCAAAGACGATTATGATTTGGTTATCACCAGCAGTGTATTAATTCCCGAAGGGCATACCGTTACTATGGTTGGCAAAGTCGTGCTCAACAAAGATTTTGGATCCGGGTATAAATATGCTATTTTATTGGAAGAGGGTCAGATTCTAAAGTAGGGGCTAAGACATAGACAACCTGAAGGAAAACTAAATTCATTTTCTTTTCTTAATTTCGGATCAACAACCTTAACCTAATATAATTTATGCTAAAAGAATTTAAAGCTTTTGCCATGCGTGGCAACGTAATTGACCTAGCGGTCGGTGTCATTATTGGCGGGGCCTTCGGTGCTATTGTAAGTTCATTCATCAATGATGTAATCACTCCGTTGCTTTTGAAGCCAGCTTTAGAAGCTGCTAATCTTACGCGGCTCGAAGATTTAACCGTTTTTGGAGCTGTCAAATATGGTATGTTTCTATCTGCCTTAATCAACTTCGTTATTATTGCTTTGGTTCTTTTCTTGATTGTAAAAGGAATTAACTCCGTGAAAAAGAAAGAGGAAGCTGCTCCTGCCGATCCGGCTGCACCACCTGCGGACATTCAGTTGTTAACCGAAATCAGAGACTTGTTGAAGAAGTAATTGTAAAGTTGATCAATAAAAAAAGGAGAGCTCTAATCGCTCTCTTTTTTTGTTAAACGTTTATAACGTTTTTCATACGTAGGCCACATAAAAAACTGGTAAGCCAGTAAGGCTAGACCAGTCCAGATCACAAATCCTGATACGAATAGCTCCGGTGAAAACACGTAGTTAGGCTCTCCCCTCCGAATAAAATATTTGAACAATTCGGAGCCAAAATAAACTGGCCAGACAAACCGGAGTACTCCTTGTTGAAAAGCAAACAGCCAGCGGTTTTTCTTACGTTCTTCGTTCCAATACGAAATAAACCTTTTGTCTTTTTCCTCACTCATTTTCTAAATCGTTCAGCGACCACTAATTCTTTGCTAGCCGC
Source organism: Bacteroidota bacterium (assembly GCA_947470895.1). GTDB lineage: Bacteria > Bacteroidota > Bacteroidia > Cytophagales > Cyclobacteriaceae > ELB16-189. The sequence goes on along the minus strand of CANIVF010000002.1, from coordinate 11,206 downwards.
TTTGTATTGATAAAAACCACTTCCGGTTTTTACACCACGGTGGCCGGCTTGCACCATGTTTACCAATATTGGGCATGGTGCATATTTTGGATTTCCAAATCCATCATAGAGAACATGAAGTATAGATAAGCAGACATCTAGGCCGATAAAATCAGCTAGCTGCAACGGACCCATCGGATGCGCCATTCCCAATTTCATCACCGTATCAATTTCTTCTACACCGGCAACACCCTCATATAATGCACAGATGGCCTCATTGATCATGGGCATTAAAAGTCGGTTGGCTATAAAGCCCGGATAGTCATTTACTTCAACAGGGATCTTATCCAGTTTTTTGGAAAGTTCCATAATTTGAGCAGTCGCTGCATCGCTCGTTCGGTATCCCCGAATCACTTCTACCAGTTTCATCACGGGCACTGGGTTCATAAAATGCATACCAATCACCAAGTCAGGGCTCTTCGTTATTGAGGCAATTTTAGTGATGGAAATAGATGATGTGTTGCTGGCAAGAATGGTATTGGGCTTCGTGCTTTCGTCAAGTTCTTTGAATATCTTCAGTTTCAAATCAATATTTTCGGTGGCGGCCTCAATAACCAGTTCGGCATCGCGCACCCCTTCTTTCATAAAGGTGGTCGTAGAAAGATTGGCCAAAGCGTTCTTCTTGTTCTCTTCTTTAATCAATCCTTTTTCAACCTGTCGGCCAAGATTTTTTTCAATGGTGGCCTCTGCCTTTTTAAGGGCATCTTCTGAGATATCAATAAGGGTAACAGAAAATCCGTGCTGGGCAAAAATATGGGCAATTCCATTTCCCATCGTGCCAGAACCAATGACAGCTATGTTTTTCATACATGTTCGTATTTTAACTTATTGTAAAGATAATCGCAGAAATGAAAAGTCAACGAATTAAGAGTTTATCCACCCGTTACCTGGGGTTTTATAAGAGTAATGTGTTGGTAGTGCTAGTCTAGGAAATGCTTTTTTTTGTCTTCGTAGCGATACAGGCTATACGTGGAGACAAGCTCTACGTAAGCCCTGTAACTACTACTGTTTATTTTGGATTTCTAACATATGGCTGGATACGATTAAACAGAAACGTTCACCGTGTAGAGTTTGATGAAGACTATCTCTAAGTGATCCTCCGCGGACAATACATCGTGATACCTTTGGAGAATATCAAAGAGATTGATATAAAAAGTTTAGGAGGTGTGTACGAGGTGGAACTTTAGACACAGAGCAACTCGGTGATAAATTTTATTTCAAGCCCTCGCTACTTTATCCCTTTAACTACAAAAAGAAAGATTCGCCCGTGAATGTGCTGAGAAAAAACATCAATTAAGGCAAAGGCCAAAAAGCAGTAGTTTCAGACCAATGCTTTACACAGCTGATCTTCACTCAATCATTTCTATTGATACTTCTTTTGCATAACCCATTGCAGTAAAACGTATAACCAACTGCTGACCAGCTACCTCATTATTACAACTTTTACCAGGCTCGATGTCATAGTAATAGAATTTTTGATTGCGCTTGTAGAGTTCATTATGATCAGGCCGGCCTAGTAATGCAATGATATCCTTTTCTGAAAGCCCCTTGAGTTCATCTTTTTGATTTTTCAATTCTTCGATCAGATTGATCCTCTGTTGTTTACAGCCTCCTTTGTCATTTTTCCATAGAGCAAGATCCATCGGTGCAAGATCCGGCAGAGGTTTTCCGCAGGTAATCATCAATACAGAAAGGCCAATCCAGACTAGATTTTTCATGTTTTAGTTTATGTTTATCAGCGGTCTACCTCAAAATTTTAGAACAGGCCTTAAATCAGGCAGAATCAAATCTAAAATATCAGTTAGTTTTGCCATCAAATTTAACCACATGATTTTAAAGATATTCAAAGGAGTTTGGTTCTTTTCCTTATTAACATTGCTCGTGGTGTTTTTCTATGTGTATGCTGGCCTCCCTGCGGAGGTAGCGTTCTCAGAATCAACGAGTAACCTGTCCATATCCCTTAATGGTTTCTTTTATGCTACCATCCTTCTTTTTGCGGTGATCAACGTGTTGGTGTTTGTGGTCAATAAGCTGTTAAGCAATGGAGATCAGGGTTTTAGTTCCTGGTTTTATGGCCTGGTTGCTACTTTTAATTTTTTCTTCCTCACATCATTGGGCTTCATTCATATTTTCAATGGGGGCGATCGATATGATTTCAGCAACATGGGGCCGGCCATTTACGGTAGTTTGATTTTACTTTTTTTATGGATGATGAGCTGGCCGGTTTTTCTTTTGTATAGAAAAATTATTTCAAGATAATTTGATTGCTGTGCGTGCGTTTTGGTTTCTGAAGATCAACCACTTATTGCAATTCACCTATTGATTTTTTGCAGGCTGCAGCTGATTTTCATGCTTGTAGTCAGCGTAAAAATTGCTTTCTTAGATGTGATTTGAATCTGAGATATTTTTCGAATCACTTCAAATCAGTGTTTAACAACCGTCAATTGAAATTTTTCAATGGAAGTTCAGGTTGATTTTTTTAAACTTTGCGCGATTTAAAAAAGGGATTAATAACATGGCGAAGGAGATAGAATACAACGAAGCGAGTATCCGATCACTCGATTGGCGTGAACACATCCGGTTGCGTCCGGGAATGTACATTGGTAAGCTTGGCGATGGCTCGGCCAAAGATGATGGTATTTATGTGTTGGTGAAGGAGGTGATCGATAACTGCATTGATGAACACATGATGGGTTATGGCAAAACCATTGATGTGAAAATCACTGATCAGCATGTGATGGTGCGCGACTATGGTCGGGGCATTCCGTTGGGTAAAGTGGTGGATGTTGTTTCTAAAATAAACACTGGTGCCAAGTACGATTCTGGCGCGTTTCAAAAATCAGTGGGATTGAATGGCGTGGGTACTAAAGCAGTAAACGCACTCTCTAACTATTTCAAAGTGCAGGCTTTCCGTGAAGGCAAAACAAAACTTGCTGAATTTAAGAAAGGAGTTTTAACAGTAGATGCCAAGGAAACAAAAACAGATGAGAGGAACGGAACACTGGTAGAGTTCGAACCCGACAACACGATGTTCAAACATTATCATTTCATTCCAGAATACCTGGATGATTTGATGTGGAACTACGCATTCCTGAATGCTGGTCTTACCATCAACTACAACGGTCGTAAATTTTATTCCAAGGACGGATTACTCGATCTATTGAAACAGAAATCCGATGCCGAAGATATTCGCTACCCGATCATTCACGTTAAAGGTGATGATATTGAAGTAGCGCTTACGCATGGCAGTCAGTATGGGGAAGAATATTATTCATTCGTCAACGGACAGAATACCACACAAGGAGGAACGCACCTAGCAGCTTTCCGCGAAGGTGTTGTTCGTGGTGTACGTGATTTTTATAAGAAAGATTTTGATGCAGCAGACATTCGCGCAAGCATAGTGGCTGCGGTTGCAATACGTGTGCAAGAGCCCGTGTTCGAATCGCAGACCAAGACAAAACTCGGTTCGATGAACATGGCACCCGATGGGGCTACAGTTAAAAACTTTGTGGGTGATTTCGTGTCTAAGGAGTTAGAAATCTATCTACACAAAAATCCCATCGTGGCTGATGCTATGCTCAAACGCATTTTGCAATCGGAGCGAGAGCGTAAGGAAATTGCGGGTATTAAAAAGCTTGCGAACGAAAGAGCCAAGAAGGCAAACCTCCATAATAAGAAGCTTCGCGATTGCCGTTTTCATTTTGATGATGAAAAAGGAGAGAAGGGTGCCGAGTCCATGATCTTTATTACGGAGGGTGACTCGGCCAGCGGATCGATCACAAAATCACGCGATGTAGAAAGACAAGCCGTATTTAGTTTGCGTGGTAAACCACTCAACTGTTTTGGTCTCACCAAAAAAGTGGTGTATGAAAATGAAGAGTTCAACTTGCTTCAGCATGCATTGAATATTGAAGATGGTCTTGAAGGACTTCGTTACAACAAAGTGATAGTAGCAACTGATGCTGATGTGGATGGTATGCACATCCGTTTGTTGTTGATGACATTCTTTCTGCAGTTCTTTCCTGATTTAGTAAAGGCAGGGCATGTGTATATTTTGGAGACACCATTATTTCGCGTTCGCAATAAAAAGGAAACACATTACTGCTATAGCGAAGAAGAAAAGCAGGCAGCGGTAGCTAAGTTGGGAAGCAAACCTGAGATCACACGTTTCAAAGGATTGGGAGAAATCTCACCCGAAGAGTTTGGAAACTTTATTGGCGATGAAATTCGATTGCAACCAGTCCGCATTGATGCGGAGAGACATTTGCAAAAAATTCTGGAGTTCTACATGGGTAAAAATACACCCGATCGCCAGGAGTTTATCATTGAAAACCTTCGCTTCGAATTAGATGTGATTGAAGAAGCAGAAAAGGAAGAAATAGAATCATAAGTTATTGTTCATTGATTACAAGCAACGATCAACCAACAACAAACAACAGGTAGAATGAGTAAGAAGAAAGCGATTACAGATAAATCAGTTAGAAATGAAAACGGAGATATTGTTCATGGCTTAGTGTCGTTGGATGGTCTCTACGAAAACTGGTTTTTGGAGTACGCCTCGTATGTAATTCTGGAGCGTGCCGTGCCTCGCATCGAAGACGGATTGAAACCCGTGCAGCGAAGAATCATGCATTCATTAAAAGAGATGGATGATGGTCGCTTCAATAAAGTGGCGAACGTGATTGGCAACACCATGCAATATCACCCACATGGTGATGCAGCCATTGGTGAGGCCATTGTGAATATTGGTCAGAAAGATTTATTGCTCGACACACAAGGTAACTGGGGTGATGTGCGCACCGGAGATAGTTCAGCAGCCCCACGTTATATTGAAGCACGCTTATCAAAGTTTGCGCTCGATGTAGCCTACAATGCACAGACTACCGATTGGCAACTTTCGTATGACGGGCGTAAGAAAGAACCGATCACCTTGCCGGTAAAATTTCCATTGTTGCTCGCGCAAGGTGTGGAGGGTATTGCCGTAGGTTTATCAACTAAGATTCTTCCACACAACTTCTGCGAGTTGATTAAAGCATCTATTGATATACTGAAGGGAAAGAATCCAAAAATTTATCCTGACTTCCTCACCGGAGGTATTGCCGACTTCACGGAATATGACCAGGGTATCCGTGGAGGAAAGATTAAAGTACGCGCCAAGATTGATGTCGTAGATAAGAAGACATTAGCTATTCATGAAATTCCATTTGGAACAACAACGAGCTCGTTGATGGATTCGATTGTGAAGGCAAGTGAGAAGGGTAAGATCAAAGTAAAGCAGGTAGTCGATAACACGGCTAAGGATGTGGAGATCCAGATTCATTTACAAGCTGGTCTTTCTCCCGAGATTGCTATTGATGCGTTATATGCCTTCACGGATTGTGAAGTTTCCATTTCGCCAAATGCCTGTGTGATTGTGGAGGACAAGCCTCAGTTCATGAAGGTAAATGACATTCTGCGATACAATACCGAGCAAACAGTAAAACTGTTGAAGCAGGAGTTGGAGATCAGGAAAGGAGAGTTGATGGAAAAAATCCTTTTTTCTTCGCTCGAAAAGATTTTCATTGAAAACAGAATTTACCGCGACATTGAAAATTGCGAAACCTTTGAAGATGTCATCATCACAACCGACAAAGGATTAAAGCCTTATAAAAAGCAATTCTATCGCGAGATCACCCGCGATGACATTCTTCGTTTGCTGGAAATCCGAATCAAGCGTATCTCTAAATACGATACGTTCAAGGCCAACGATTTATTGAAAGATCTGGAGAATGAATTGAAGCAAACACTTCACCATCTCAAGCACCTGATAGAATATTCGATTGCCTACTACCAGAACTTACTGGACAAGTATGGCAAAGGTCGTGAGCGCAAGACGGAGATCAAGAGCTTCCAGTCTGTGATGGCTACCGAAGTGATCGCCAACAACCAGAAATTGTATGTGAATCGGGAAGATGGTTTTGTGGGTTATGGCATGCGCAAGGATGAGTACCTCTGCGAATGTTCTGAGCTCGATGACATCATTGTGATCCGCAAAGATGGTAAAGCACTTGTTAGCCGCATCGGTGAGAGAAAGTTCATGGGTAAAGATATTCTGCATATCAGTGTTTGGAAGAAAGGTGATGAGCGCATGGTGTACAATCTAATATACAGCGATGGTAAAACCGGAACTACGTTTGCCAAGCGCTTTGCCATGCCGGCTATCATTCGCGATAAAGAATATAATCTTGATCAGGGCAACCCGAATAGCAAAGTTCATTATCTAAGTGCTAATCCAAACGGTGAAGCCGAGATCGTGGAAGTAAAGTTGAGCCAGGCCAGCACGGCCCGTAAAAAGATTTTCGATTTCGATTTCTCGGAACTGGAAATCAAAGGTCGTGGAGCTAAAGGAAACACGATCACCAAATACCCAGTGCGCAAAGTGGATTTCAAAGAAGCAAAAGGTTCTACACTAAGCGGATTGGATTTGTGGTTTGATGAAGCCTCCGGCAGATTGAATAAAGATAAGCGTGGCCGATATGTTGGTAAGTTTGATGGTGATGAACAGATTTTGGCAATCACGAAAAGTGGGACGTACAAAATCACCAACTACGAACTCACCAACCGATACGAACCAGAGAAGACAATTCTGGTGGAGAAGTTTAATCCTAAGAAAGCCATCTCTGCCATTTACGTAGATGGTGAAAGCAAACAATATATCGTAAAGCGTTTCTTGATTGAGACGAATACGCTGGATAAAGAATTTTTGTTTATATCAGAGGGCATCGGATCACGCCTGGAGTTTGCCACCACAGCCGACACACCAGAAGTGGAAGTGGAGATGGTGAAAGTAAAAGGCAAGGACAAAGAAACCGAAGTCATCAACCTGGATGAGATCATTGATGTAAAGGGCTGGAAGGCGATGGGCAACCGACTGTCTCAATTCAAAGTCACGAAAGTGAAGCCATTGGAAGAACCAGAAGATGGCGGCCCCGAGGATGGAGATGATGGCGATGAAGAGGCAACTTCAAAGGCGACCGGAACCGGAAAGGGTGCTGAGTCGCCAAAAAAAAAATATAGCAACGAAGAAGACTTTGCTGACGAAAAAACTTCAGACGAAAGCGAGCCCGAAATCATCATCGAAGATGACGGTCAAGCCGCCCTCTTCGGTGAGCCAAAGCAAAAAGACCAAGGTCCGCTCGTCAACGGTCAGCCGCCCAAAGCCAAAGGCCCAAAGCAAAAAGAAGCTGAACAAGCAAGCCTCTTCGGGGAAAGCAAAGAAGAAGAAGTAAAGAGTAAGAAGAAAGAAGCTGAGGAGACAGAGGAAGATAAGCCGGAGAAGAAAACATTTACTTCGGGTGATTCGATTGAGTTTGATTTGTAAACTTTGAAATTCTGACATCAAAGAGCTATTGCTTCTTCGGTGGTAATAGCGCTTTTTTTGCCCTTGTTCGTCACTTTGCTAAATTATTGATGCATGTTTAAACTTCCACTATTATTAATTACCCTGTCTTTCACAACGTTCACGCAAGCTCAAGTAACCTTCAAAAGCAACAACACTGAGTTAACTCAAGCTTTTGGCTGGGCTAAAAACAAAGCACTATCGTTTGCTCACAATGGTTCAGATCCTGTAGGATATTGGTACGAAGCAGCACTTCCAAATCGGGAAGCATTTTGTATGCGCGATGTTTCGCATCAGGCTATTGGTGCACAGATTTTGGGGCTGGGAAAGCACAACCTCAATATGTTTCAAAAGTTTGCTGAGAACATCAGCGAGGAAAAAGATTATTGTTCGTATTGGGAGATCAACCGCTATAACAAACCAGCACCTGTTGATTATCAAAATGATAAAGACTTCTGGTATAACTTGCCTGCCAATTTTGATGTGATCTATAACGCCCATCGTTTATACAATTGGACTGGCGATAGAACCTATCTCGTACATCCTGCCTTCAAAAATTTTTATACCTTAAATATGAACGAATATGTTGATCATTGGGATCTCGGCTATGATCAGATCACCAAACGAAGCCGCGCTATGCATAATGGCGCTGCAACACGGTTTGGTAGTAACCGAGGTATTCCTACTTACAACGAAGGAGGCAGAGGTGAAACAATTCTGGGTATCGATATGTCTGCTTCCATTGTTGCTGCGTATACAGCTTATTCAGAGATATTGAGGCAAGCCGGTCAATCCGCGGAAGCGAATAAGTATTTACAGAAAGCAAAAAAAGAACAGCAATTCCTCGATCAATTCTGGTGGGATAATGAAAAGCAGCAATACCGCTCCATTCAGTATGCTGATCATACCTTCGATTATTTTATGGTCGAAGATAATCAGGCCTATCTGCATTACCTGTTATACTATAACGCCATTGATGACCAGACCAAAATCAAAAAACTGACTGAGGAATATCGCTCAAACTTTCAGAAACTGATTGTTGAATTGAAATCGTACCTGCCCATCATCTTTTATGAGAACGGTTATACCAACCTGGCTTCACAGATGATCGTTGATCTTTGCAGTGCAGAAAATAAAAGACGCGACTATCCGGAGAATTCCTTTACAATCATCGAACATATTACCCGCGGATTGATGGGCGTGGAGGTTGATGCTTCTAAAAATACTGTTTATACGATATCAAGACTGGAAGCAGAGACTGATTGGGCTGAGATGAATGATATACCTGTACTTTCAAATAAGATATTGGTTAAACATATTGGCAATACTAAAACGATATTGACCAATCAGGCCGGATCATCTGTGACCTGGTGCGTTCGCATTCCGGGTAATCACGAGTTCCTGTTTATCAATGGTGCGAAATTCAAGAGTGCACAGGGTGATGACCATGGAAGACTATATTCTTATTGCATGGTGGACATGAAGAAAGGTAAAACCGTTACGGTTTCTACTGTGAAGTAAATCTTTGTAGAGTCTGTCGGAGATTCAGAAATCAGCAAAAAATAAAGAGGCTGTCTCAATGGTTAAGACAGCCTCTTTTAATCTATTCTTTTCTTTATTTAGTCTCTTTTCTTCTCACAACGCGCATGGCGTGTTAACAATTTCATGATATCATCGGCCAGTTTTTCATTTCCGTCTGTGTTGTCGGGGTCAATCGTAATGGTTCCATCGCTATTTCCATCCTTCGCTTTGGAGAGATCAACGCCACCATTAACGGTACTCATCACTTTATCTAACTCTAATTGAATGGCCAGAGTAACGGCAGGTCCGTTGGTAGCCAACGAAGTGCTGTCAGAAAATTTTACTCCAAAACGAGCTCGTGCATCGTGCCAGAAAGTAAAAGGTGTGCTTCCTATGGTTCCTTTAATCAAAACAGATTTGCCTTTCATATCTCCGGCTTCGGAAGATGGTGATAATTTGAATTTAATTTTCTCGTATTCTGCATTTGGCACTTCAACGGATGTAATCACCTGATCTACAAAAGCTCCGGCATCCAACAGATCTACGATAAAGGGACCTTTCAGTTTTGCCTCATGGTCATCATTGCCTGCTTTGTGAGCACTCATGCCCATACGGCTGAGGTCGCTGTTTTGATTAAAGCATGAGTCTTTTTTAAAGCGATCATCGTCATGATCAAACTCAAACTCAAATTCAATTTCACGAACATTCACTTTTACATCAGTCAATGCAATAGCAGCTTGGGTGCGACCGCTAAAGGAAGTTTTGCCGTTGGTGGTAGCAGCTGACATTTTCAAAGAGACTGTGCTGGTGGCAGACGGATCTGCGTTATTTGTACAGCGTGTGAACAACACCCCTGATAAAATAAATAGTGCAGCAAATTGAATTTTTTTCATAAAGAAAGGATTAAGTCGTTCTGTATGTTAATATTGTTGACAAAGGTAACCATAGAGTAATCATTATTGTTTCCGTTTCTTCAAAACGCTTTTTTCTGGGGTTCATTGTACAAGATCACGAATATATTACTTCATTTGAGGTTTGTAGGTTGACAAATAGACTCAGTACTTTACTTCAAGATGGAATAAATCAGTCAGTTTTTTGAAAGGAATAGGCGATACCGATATTCATTCGTAAGCCAGAAGCATTAAGCTTTACTTTTTCGTTTGATGAGTTTACAAGATAAACTTCATTATTCTCCTGGCTTGTAAGCTCTGTAGGCACTTGTATTTCTCCGCCCAAATTGAATCGCAACACTAAATTATTGACTCTTTGCTGAATCTCGATAAACGGAGTTAATGCAAAATTTACGGATCGGAAACTCTCAGTGTTTGTGTCCCTAGTATCTCCTATTACTATTGTCTCTTTAAACACAAGACTATTAAAATTGAAGGAAGTTTCCCCACCTAGGAAAATATTTGTTTTCGTTTTTTTTGTAAGGTTTAGCGCAAATGAAGTGCCTATTTAATTGATTCCAACAATTTGGTCGGAGGTAAATGAGCCTGAATAATCACTATAGCTTAATCTTCCTGCGGTAGAGGTATGTCCGATGCTCACTCCGTAATAGTAGGTGGGTTTCATGAACAGTACGCTTGCCGAAAAATTTAAATATCCTGGAAATGACTCTACCACCTTTGCATCAAATGGATATTGCCCACTTAGTTCGCGTTGAATGACTTTTAATTCTTCCATATTAAACGTAGCATATCCAAGGTTAAACCCGGCCGCTATTTCCTGCGCAGTGGATATAAAGGAAAGTCCCGTTAAGGATAGAAAAAGGAGAGCGGAACAAGATAACCGTTTGAGCATAATAAGTTATTGTTTAAAATAATGTCATAAACACTCCGACTAATTTCAGTATAGCCAATTTCAAACGTTTTAATAGGAGTGGGTGAGTTTAAAGCATATAAAAAATATATGCCCGTGTCTCCGTACCCTATTGGCTCAAATCTTCCGATAAGGTCAGAGATAGGATCATAAACAACAGTTTGGCTATAGAAATCACCTTTCGTAATTTCATTTTCTACAATCATGGTGTTCATGTCGACTACTTTGATTTTATTCATGTAAACCAAAATAAGTTTCTCATCTCCTTTGAAAATCCCATAATATAAGTTGGTGACATCTAAAGATCCCTTTTCAATGAAAGAACTTCCATTCCATTCCAACACTTTGTCATTGGATAACAAAAACTTTCCTGAAGGTGAGAGTGTCTGCGGGCCTGCACTTGATTTAATTATCGTGAAGTCGCTCATTCTGATAAGTGAGTTGTTT
>CANIVF010000001.1 GCA_947470895.1 Bacteroidota bacterium | reverse complement strand
ATGCTTACGTGGTACCCGAAGAGGAGTACCACGTAAAAATTGGATCGCAGGAATATTTTGAAATTCTCTTCGACAACAATGAATTCACAGAACTTGACGCCCTTATGGAGTCAGCCGACCCACTCAAGTTTACGGACACAAGGCCGTATCCCAAGAGAGTAAAAGAATCGCAGGTAAAATCAAATCTAAAAGATGCTGTACGCACTGCCTACGGCAAAATCAATGGTTTAGATATTACCATCGGCTGCATGGACTTCACGTTTATCGGAGGTTCGATGGGTTCTGTAGTAGGTGAGAAAATTGCTCGCGCTATGGACCACAGCCTTAAAACAAGGAAACCATTTCTGATGATTTCGCGCTCTGGTGGCGCCCGTATGATGGAAGCCGGGCTTTCCTTAATGCAAATGGCAAAAACATCAGCAAAAATTGCCTTGCTGGATGAAGCTAAAATACCTTACATATCACTCTTAACAGATCCAACCACGGGTGGCGTTACTGCCTCGTATGCCATGTTAGGAGACTTTAATATTGCTGAGCCAAATGCACTTATTGGTTTTGCTGGGCCCCGTGTTATCCGCGAAACCATAGGTAAAGACTTACCAAAAGGATTTCAAAGTTCTGAATTTGTTCTGGAACATGGATTTCTGGATTTTATTATAGACCGCAGAAGTCTTAAGACCCGTTTGAGTACTCTGTTAAAAATGCTCGCTTAATTCTTGCTCTTTCTTAAAAAATAAAAAGGCTGGCCTGTTTATAGGTCAGCCTTTCTTTATTTGCTTTCAAATTCTAAAACCTGAAAAGGGAAGTACCAAAGATCTTGGCGGTTTTTTCAAAAACTAAATAAAAAAAGATCGTCTCATAATGAGACGATCTTTTAATTAATTTAAGATCAACGTGATCTTACTGATTTTTCTCCAATACCCAAACCAATTGATCACTAGTCTCACCATTCTTTTTAACGGTGATGTTAATACCCATGGTATTTAAGCATTGATTATACGTTCCATCTCCTTCCCAGGAATAAACGTTACCTGATGTGGTAGTTATGGATTGCTTAACAAACGAAATGGTTTGTGAAGCTACATCGGTAGAAGGCTCTAACGTAAATTCCAAAGGCCAACCTGAATCATAGAAGTTATCAGTGCTAAACGTGTTAGTACCTGTTTTTGTAAGTGTGATACCATAAGGACCATAAGCACCTGAAATCTCAGAGTTCTCTGTGGCGTCATAATCACCCGACCAAGTACTCTCATCGTATGTACAATAATCCGTTACTGCCCAGGAAAGAAGCATAGCTGGATAAAACTGGTTACTTTGAAACAAACCTGCCGCTACGATATCCGCTGCCAACACTTTAGTACCATCCGCCAGGTTAAGATCACTTTCCATGGCAATACCAAACTTGTAGGTAGATAGTAACGCATCAACGCTCGCAGCATCCAAAGGATATGTAGGCGTAATACCGATACCTGTCAACACTTGATTAATTGTTAACGATATGGTAGCCGATGGATTCGGATATTTATCCTTTTTGAATTCTGAGGCAGGAACGTTCTTCAACAGAACTCTTGAAGAGACGGCCCCTGTTTTCTTGATCACATAAATATCCACACTGGCTACTGTGCTTGGATCTTCTGCGAGGATTTCAGCCTCATACGAGAAGGTCTCACTTCCGGTTGCGATACGTGGAAACATCTCAGCAACGGGTATACCCTTCGAATACACGTTAGTTAAGGCAGTACCGCGCAAGGCGATAATTGTTCCTTTGCTAATATTTTCAAATTGCAAAGGGTCCAATTCTGGGTCGGTACACGAAAAGCCTATCGCAATCAGCGATAGCAATAAGAAACTTTTTAATATTTTTTTCATGACTGTTATTTAATTAGTTAAATCAATCTAAATCAGCCGGATTAGTATCCCAGAACACCTTGTTTACCTGATCGGCAGGTCGTTGTGTAGCGCTGCTATTCAAGTTTACAAATACGGAAGGATACAATAACGTCCTCATCCAAGGACCTGGATTTAGCTGAATAGTAGGTTGCATATCCGCAGGAGCACCTGTTCTTCTGTAAAGGTTATAGCCTTCAAGGCCATTACCCCAGGTAGACTTCCAAAATTCCTTTCCAGCAACTTCCATTTTCACACCAGCAGCATCATACGCTTTGCCAACAGCTGTGGTGTAGGTGTTTACCAGAACATCAAATGCACTAGCATCACCTTTTACCCATTTTGAACTAGACCAAGGAGCAAACGTAACAGATTGACCTTTATCGTCAGCAAACGTCTTTATAGACTGAATGGAATTCTCAACAGCCTTTAGTAAAAGAGCTCTACCATCATTATTAGATCTGATAGCCACTTCAGCTTTGATAAAGTCAGTATAAGGGGACATCCAGATTGGTTGAATTCCGGCTCCATTGGCTCCATCGCCACGGATTGTTCCTTTGCTATATTTTTTTGAAAGCGTGGATGTAAGATCAGGTCTTCCACCGGCAGGGTATACACCGGCAGCAGTAACTACAGGACCATCCGGAGGTGTACCTGAACCATCGCCATGATCACGTCCGTAGAAACCAGGCTCAAATACGCAAAACATCTTAACTCCGGCAGCCTGATAATGTGGAGGAGGAACGCCAGGAGTACATCCAAGTGCTTTTACATCAAATCCATTATCAACAGGATTAATACTTCCTACTTGACGGTAAAAGTAATATCTCCAACGAGGATCCTGAATAGCAGTTCCACCACCCACTCCGTCTGTGGTGTAATCACTGGAATTAAACATCTCATACATAAAGTATGTGGACAGATAACCACCCGCGTTACCTAAGTTTGGAGAGTAATATTGATCATAAAGTGGATGACGTGAACCTGCAGGAACGGTAGCAGTACCGTACTTATAAGTAAAGTTCTCCTTTGGATCATCAATAATGTCTACAAGAGACTCACCAGTTGCAGGATTAATAAACGTTGCAATTTTAGCATTTGCAGCAGCATCGACCAAAGACACGTTAACCCATGCTTTCAATTCCAATGTATTGCATAGCGCTTTCCATTTAGCACGGTCACCACCATAATAGATATCCCTGACCAAAGCTCCTCCAGCTGAAGTACCTGTCTTTGCCAATTCCGTTCTTGCCTCACCTAATAAAGCAATGGCATGATCATAAACTTGTCTTGCAGGATCTACTGTCGGGTTGAAATTTCCTGTAGACGCTGCCAATGCTTCTGTTCTTGGCACATCGTTGAATAAATCAACCAAGGTTAAATAGGTATAAGCAGAAAGGATTTTTGCTACGGCCACATGGGTGGTTAAACCTTTTTCTGTCGCCAGTTCAATCAAAGTTCCCGCTTGCAACAAGATACCCTGATAGGCACCAGACCACAAGCCATCCTGAAACTGTGGCTGATAGGCCAACTGATAGCGATAGGAACTCATAGTGCTCTGTCTGATCAATGGGGACACGGTACCTTGAGCACCACCGAAGAAATCAGCAAAATCAAGCTGAACAAGGTTCATTATATAATCAACGTCAGCACCGCTCACCGGCACCTGGTTTGGGTTCTCCAAATCACCATCCAGGCTACACGCGGAAGCCAGGAAAGCCAGGAGAATACCATATTTTTTAAATATGTTTTTCATAGTCATTAAGTCTGTTAGAATGTGATTTTTATGTTTACACCATATCTACGCGCAGATGGGCCTCCTAAATAATCGAATCCTGCTCCATTTCTGGCACCAAACGATGTTCTGTCAAAGTCAGCCTTGGCATACTTAGGTGCGTTGAGTGCTTTAAACCACAAGTTATTACCATTGGCCGAAATGTTGATACCGCCAACTTTTAACTTAGCAGCAAAAGATTTAGGTAATGAATAAGCCAATGTTATATCTCTGAAGCGTACGCGAGTTGCATCATAAACACCGGTGCTAGCTGGAGCGCCACCCACAATGGTGTTACCAAAGAAAACACCCGCTGTAGTTAATGGTATCGTGTTAGGGGTATAACCGGTCACGTTTCCACTTCCATCAGTAACTTCTCTAACACCAGGAAGAACAAGAGGCAACGTAGGATCGAATGATTCCAAATCTTTACCCACACCGCGACCAACCATAGTTGCAGCAGTATAAGAGAATATCTGTCCACCATGAACATAGTCAAACTGGAATGAAAGCGATAAGGATTTCCAGCTCACTGTATTGATAATGGAACCCATCCAATCCGGATTTGGATTCGCAATGATACCAATTTCATTGGCTTGCTTATAGTTACCCGATTCCGTGATAACGAACTGTCCGTCCGGTGCTTTCTCCACATAAGTTCCCTGGATTACGTTTAGCGGCTGGCCTTCAATAGCGAAGTTACCCTCGTTACTATAACCATTTACCAAGATTGACTTAGATCCCTCAGGTAATTCCTTCACCAAACTTCTATTGCGGGTATAGTTACCAGTAATATCCCAATTCCAGTCACCAGTTTTTATGGGTGTCAATGTCAAGGCTACTTCCCATCCTTTGTTCTGGATAGTACCTGCGTTAATGGAAGTAATACCATATCCGGTGGATGGATCAAGAGGTCTATCAATGATCTGGTTTTTTGCCAATCTATTGTAATACGATAGATTCAATTTGATTTTGTTATCAAATAAATTTGATTCCACACCAATTTCAGACTCCGTTAACAACTCAGGTCCTAAATTAGGGTTAGCCAAACGACCAGGAAGGCCTGAAGAAATTACCTGGCCAATGTTATCAACCCTAGTATTCGTGTTAATAAACAAATAAGGAGAGGTATTATAAGCAGGTCCAAAGTTTGCTGAAGTTCCATAAGCAGCACGAATCTTTAAGAAATCCAATACATTCGAAGCAAAATTAGGGAAGGCAGCTGTTGGCAAGAATGCAATGCTACCTCCTGGATAAAATTGAGAACGATTCTCTTTTTGCAATACAGAAGACCAGTCATTTCTGGCTGATAAGTTAACATAGAGCATATTTTTATAGCCCAGGTTTCCATCAAAATAGACACCGGCAATAGTACTGTTCGCCTGGTAGTTCAGATAATCTCCTCTCCAACTTCTGTTCAGTGTGTTCGTGAAGTTACGGTGTTCAAGGAATCCGTAAACCACCTGACCTAAACTTTCCAATCCTGTCTGAGAGTAAGCATTTGAGCGATAGTTACCACCAACAATTGCAGTCAGGTTAAGATCCTGATTGATGTCTTTATCAATGGCAGCCATTACTGTGTGATCTACAACGGTATTGGTTCCGGCTACTGTGCGGTAAACACCTGGAGAAAGTGTTGCGGTAATACCACCTTTTCCTCCTTTGTTAACCCAATAATCAGAATTCTCTGAATACGTATCATACCCTAAACGGTAAGACAAATTCAACCAATCAGTCACAGCATAATTCAAACTGGCATTGGAGTAAAAACGGTTAACTTTATTTGATTGTCTGGCGTTTTCAAGCAACCACCGTGGGTTGGCAATTGCTCCATCATTGCGGTAATAAACATTTGAATGGTCAATTGGGTCTTCATATGGCCAATTTGCCACATCGATGTTACGTGGTGTAAAAAACATGTTCGCCCATATGGAAGGACCACCGTTGGTACCTGAACCATTACCTGCTGCATTTGGAGGAGATTCCTGATTCGTCTTTGCAAAGTTAAACGTACCACTGAAAGTAAGTTTATCCGTCAATTTTGCGGTTCCACCCAATGAGAAATTATCACGGGTAAGGTTATTATGTTTAATGAAGCCAGTTTCATCCAAATGGCTGTAACTAAAGCTAAGGCTACCATTTTCTGATCTGCTTCCTAATTGAAGAGAAGTGGTTTTAGAACTACCCTTCTGGAACATGGTGCTTACGTTATCCTTGGCTGGGGTTGGAACATAACCTGCCAGGGTTTGACCAGGCGACACCGTAGTGGCACTGGTTGCAAATTCTGGATACTCAGGAAAATTATTTCTCCACTCATAATAAGGGTGTCTAACACCGGTAGGAGTGCCGTTCATTAAAGATCCCCAGTTACTGAAGAATTCTCCATAGGCACCATCAAAACCATTAGCCCACTTATTTTGAAACTCTGGAATAATCGCTTCGGTAACAAAGTATGATTGACTGATTGCACCTTCCAACTTTGCAGACTTTCCTTTGGTTGAACCGGTCTTGGTAGTAACCAGGATTACACCGTTTCTTCCTTGAGAGCCGTACAATGTTGTTGCACTTAAACCTCTCAACACGCTTATTGACTCAATGTTGTTTGGGTCGATATCTAAGAAACGGGAGGGAGCGACCTGTCCATCGGAAAAAGATGAGTTTACATCATTCTGACTGGTGTTAATAGGCACACCATTCACAACCCATAGAGGCTGAGAATCTCCAGAAATCGTACTCGTTCCACGAATGTTGATTTTTGAACCGGATCCGGCCATACCGGAAGAGTTCAGAATCTGGAGACCAGGTGTTCTTCCCTGTAAAGCACGACCAATGTCAGTTTCAGGTTTGTTTGATAATAAGGCTGAAGAAATTGTTGTTTGAGCAAAACCAAGAGCCTTTTGTTCACGCTCAATACCTTGAGCGGTTACAACGACTTCGGTTAGTTGCTGAACATCAAGTCCAAGAGCAACATCAAGCACAGAACGCTCTCCAACTGGCACTTCTTGAGTTTGAAGTCCGATGAAAGAGAACACCAAACTACCGCCTTCTGCAGGTACGGTCAATTTGTAGCTACCGTTGGCATCGGTAACCGTTCCATTTGTAGTTCCTTTAAGAACCACGTTCACTCCAGGCAAAGAAGAACCGTCTTCTGAGGCGGTCACTTTACCTGAAACCACTCGATCTTGCGCCCATGCACTGAGCACAAATGCGAATGAGAAGCATAACAGTAAAAACTTCTTCATAGGTTAAGGTTTAGTTAATAATTAAAAATTATGAACCCCTAAATTAGAGATAAATCCTTAATACAAAACATCCCCATTTGAAATTTATCTGTAAATCTTCCGAGTCATGGTTACAAACAGGTGAAAAATTCTGTTTTTATCAAAATTTCAAATGTTTATGGTGTTTTAGGTAGGCCCTATGAATTATGATTAGTCGTACAATTATTTAACAAAATAATCATAATAAAATTTGATACCCCAATTTGACGAACAACACATCATATACTCATCGGTAAATCACGGCTGCCTGCCCCACAATGGGTCAAAGAAATGGTGGGTTCGATCATATCAAAACGATATGATTTTGGTAAAATAAAAAGGCATCTGGAATAATATTCCAGATGCCTTTTTAAATCTTAATATGGATATTTCCTAGGCTTCCGCCTGAACAGAAACAAAAGACTTATTTTCTTTGCCTTTCTTAAATACCACCACGCCAGGAGTAAGTGCGAATAAGGTATGATCCTTACCAATGCCTACATTTCTTCCTGGATTATGCTTGGTGCCGCGCTGACGCACAATGATATTACCAGCGATTACTTTTTGACCACCAAACACTTTAATTCCAAGTCGTTTGCTTTCCGATTCGCGGCCGTTTTTTACTTTACCTTCACCTTTTTTGTGTGCCATAACTCATTCAAAATTTTTAAGACTTAAAATTATTTTAGGTTAGCCAATGCTTTCGATCTGGACTTTTGTGAATTGCTGACGATGACCGTTTTTCACGGCATAGCCCTTTCTTCTCTTCTTCTTGAAGATGATAACCTTATTTCCTTTTACGTGCTCTAATATCTTACCAGATACTTTAACACCGTTTACAGTAGGGGCGCCAACTTCTACACTTCCACCGTTATCAACCAGAAGGACTTTATCAAATGATACACTTGATCCAGCTTCGCCTTCCATTTTGGGTGCGTAGATATATTGGTCTTTAGCCACCTTAAACTGCTTTCCTGCAATGTCTACTATTGCGTACATGTGCTTATATTTTTAAAAATGGACTGCAAAGATATGCCGAAGACCTAGAAAAACAAAAGGTTGTGAAAAAATAGAAGAATAAGGTAGAAATTGGGCGTTTTCCGAAGTATTTCCGATACATGATCTAATCCATGAAGGCATAAAACCAGGCTTGCACTCCAAAATCAATGAGTCTGTAATTCCTGTACTTTAAAATGATACCCGAACAAATCCACGCTTTCGGGTTTGATCAAGTCTGCTTTCGCTGCGGCATTCATGAAGGGTAGCCCCAGACAAATCAATATCAGGAATCACTTCATCTTTGTAGTTATTTCCTGCATCAAAGCCAACGGAAAACAGAAGAAAAAAAACTTTATTTTTTTTTATCTCATGCATTAATTCATCAAAGAATTTAAAAAGACTATCTACCAAATACTTACATCCGAAGTGCATAACCCCAGCATCGATTTATGAAAAAAGAGCGTTTTGTTTTTCATTCATCATTTCGAATATTTGTTGGGGTCAAAGTGTAAATCGTGACCCGCCCAAAATTCTGACCTTAAAGAAAAATAAATTGGTTAAAAGCAAGCACTCAAGCAGTTTATTTTTGGCTACCGTAAAAAATATTTTGTAATGATTCAATCTATACAAGAAGAACCTATATTAAAGGAGAACAAAGACCGCTTTGTTCTCTTCCCGATTGTGCAACCCGAAATCTGGAAATTTTATAAGCAAGCAGAGGCCAGCTTCTGGACTGCCGAAGAAATTGATCTGAGCCAGGATATGAAAGACTGGCTTAACCTCAATGATGGTGAGCGTCACTTTATTACCCACGTCTTAGCTTTTTTTGCTGCCAGCGATGGCATCGTAAACGAAAATCTGGCCGAGCACTTTGTGGGTGAAGTACAATACACGGAAGCGAAGTTCTTTTACGGATTTCAGATTGGCATCGAAAATATCCATTCTGAAACATATTCTCTGTTAATAGATACCTACGTTAAAGATCCAAAGGAAAAGGATAAACTTTTTCACGCCATCGATACGATGGACTGTGTGAAGAAAAAAGCAGACTGGGCATTGCGTTGGATCTCACAGGGCAGCTTTCAGGAGAGACTCATCGCATTTGCCGCTGTGGAAGGTATTTTCTTTTCCGGTTCATTCTGCTCCATCTTCTGGCTTAAGAAACGTGCCTTAATGCCGGGCTTAACATTCTCCAATGAATTGATCTCCAGAGATGAAGGCTTGCATTGCGATTTCGCCTGTCATCTTTATACAAAACATGTAGTGAACAAACTTCCTGTTGAACAAGTGATTGAAATCATCAAAGATGCTGTGGAAATCGAGAAAGAGTTTGTTACGGATGCGCTTCCGGTAAATCTGATCGGCATGAATGCCGCACAGATGAGGGAATACATTGAGTTTGTCGCAGACCGTTTATTGAATGAGTTAGTTGGAAAGAAAATTTACAACACAACCAACCCATTCGACTTCATGGACATGATTTCATTGCGAGGAAAAACTAATTTCTTCGAAAAACGCGTAGCTGAGTATCAAAAAGCCGGTGTGATGAATAGCATGGAAAAAGATTCGTCTCCGAAGTTTTCACTCAACGAAGATTTTTGATAAATTCGATCACATTTTTTAAACTTTCCTTATTGATAACATTTAACCCCACTATAAATGCTCGTATTAAAACGTGACGGACACAGGGAGTCCGTAAAGTTTGACAAAATCACTGCCCGTATTGAAAAACTCTGCTATGGTTTAGATCCCAAATTTGTCAACCCTGTAGAGGTGGCCATGAAAGTGATTAATGGCCTTTATGACGGTGTGTCAACACAAGAATTAGATAATCTCGCGGCTGAAATTGCTGCCTCTCTGACCACCAAACATCCGGACTTCGCTAAGCTTGCGGCTCGCATTGCTGTCTCCAACCTCCACAAGGTGAGTAGCAAATCGTTTTCCAACACGATGAAGCGCCTCTATACTTACGTGGATCCAAAGACAGGACAAAATGCTCCACTGATCTCGAAGGAAACATGGAAAGTGATTCATGAGAATGCTGCCGAGCTGGATGATGCCATCATTTATGATCGCGATTTCAGTTATGACTACTTCGGTTTTAAAACGCTGGAGCGCTCTTACCTGATGAAAATCGATGGTAAGGTAGTTGAGCGTCCTCAGCATTTGCTGATGCGTGTAGCCGTGGGTATTCATGGTGAAGATATTGCCGCTGCGATTGAGACCTATAACCTGATGTCAGAGAAGTGGTTCACGCATGCTACTCCTACCCTGTTCAACGCAGGAACTCCAAAGCCGCAACTTTCATCTTGCTTCCTTCTTACCATGAAGGATGACAGCATCGATGGAATCTATGATACATTAAAACAAACCGCCAAGATTTCACAATCTGCCGGTGGTATCGGTCTAAGCATTCACAATGTGCGTGCGAAAGGCTCTTATATTAAAGGAACAGGCGGTACTTCTAATGGTATTGTGCCGATGTTGAGAAACTTTGATATGACAGCCCGTTATGTAGATCAGGGTGGTGGCAAGCGCAAAGGCAGTTTCGCCATTTATCTGGAGCCATGGCATGCTGATATTTTTGAGTTTCTTGAACTAAAGAAAAACCACGGAAAAGAAGAGATGCGCGCCCGCGATCTGTTCTACGCTATGTGGATTCCGGACCTGTTCATGAAGCGTATTGAAAACAACGAGAACTGGTCACTCTTCTGCCCCAACGAAGCTCCCGGCCTGGCCGATTGTTATGGTGAAGAGTTTGAGCGCCTGTATGAGAAATACGAAAAAGAAGGAAAAGCCCGCAAGCAGATCAAAGCACAAGACTTGTGGTTTGAAATACTGGAGGCCCAGATTGAAACCGGCACCCCTTATATGTTGTATAAGGATGCTGCCAACAAGAAATCGAACCAGAAAAACCTTGGTACCATCAAATCAAGTAACCTCTGCACGGAGATTATGGAGTACACTTCACCCGATGAAGTAGCCGTTTGTAATCTCGCTTCGATTGCACTTCCAAAATTCGTAACCGAATACGGGAAGTTTGATCACCAGAAATTATACGAGATCACCAAAGTAGTTACCCGCAACCTGAACAAGGTAATCGATGTAAACTACTACCCGGTCCCTGAAGCAAAATATTCCAACATGCGCCACCGTCCCATTGGTATTGGCGTGCAAGGTCTGGCTGATGCTTTCATTTTACTCCGCATGCCATTCGATTCCCCGGAAGCACGTGGCTTAAATACAGACATTCACGAAACCATTTACTTTGCCGCCATGGAAACATCTATGGAGTTGGCTAAACTAAATGGCCCTTATGAAACCTTCAAAGGCTCACCCGTATCAAAAGGTATTTTCCAGTTTGACATGTGGGGCGTTACCCCAAGCTCAGGAAGATACGATTGGGAAAATCTTAAAAAGGAAGTAAAGCAAAATGGAGTGCGTAATTCATTATTGTTGGCTCCCATGCCTACCGCTTCTACTTCACAAATTCTAGGTAACAACGAGTGTTTCGAACCATATACATCAAACATCTACACCCGCAGAACCTTATCAGGAGAATTCATCATCGCGAATAAGCATTTGATGAAAGACCTGATCAGCCTGGGATTGTGGAGTGAGAACATGCGTCAGAAATTGATTTCAACGAATGGTTCTGTTCAGCCTATTGCTGAGATTCCTCAAAACATTAAGGACATTTATAAAACCGTTTGGGAAATTTCGCAGAAGTCAATCATTGATATGAGTGCTGACCGCGGAGCCTACATTTGTCAATCGCAGAGTTTGAACATCCACTTGACCGATCCAAACTTTGGCAAACTTACTTCGATGCATTTTTATGCATGGAAGAAAGGATTGAAGACCGGTATGTATTACCTGCGCTCTACCGCTGCTGCTGATGCGATTAAGTTTACATTGGATAAAACTGCGATGGACCAGCCTTTTATAGCTGCTACTCCTGTGGCTTCGAATGTAACTGAGCCAACTGCTACGTATACCGTTGTACCAGAGTCGCAACAAGCTATTCCTTACGATCAGCCAATGGATTATGATCAGAATCGTGCCGATATGGCCTGCTCACTGGATAATCCGGATGCGTGTGAGGCGTGTGGAAGTTAATTATTGAATAAAGAACGAAGTAAAACCCGGTCTATAAGCCGGGTTTTTTATTTTCAAACTATATTCCAACACCCAGATAAACGTGCCTGAAAATAGCATTCTTCAGTACCCAGCAATACGATAGAACTTTCTTCGATCAGTATAATAACAGTTTTAATTTTACTATAGAATACTTCGAAACTTCATTGAATGAAAAGACCGTAACCCTGCTGATTGATGTAAATGCGGTTTGTGTTTTTGTTAATGACCAAATCAATAGAACAGTAATTCAAAAATTGGCTGAACGTGGTGTGAAAATAATCGCTCTTCGCTGTGCGGGTTTCAATCATGTTGAACTTGCCGCAGCTAAGGAATTCAATATAAAAGTAGTACACGTTCCTGCTTACTCTCCCCATGCCGTGGCTGAGCATGCTATAGCCATGATGATGACCCTGAACCGGAAAACGCACAAAGCTTATAACCGAGTGCGTGACCAAAATTTTTCGCTGAACGGCCTGCTTGGGTTTGATCTTCACGGAAAAACTGTTGGAGTAATCGGAACGGGAAATATCGGTCAGGTTTTTTGCCAGATCATGACAGGCTTTGGATGTAAAATTCTAGCTTATGATGTACATCCGAATGAAGCGCTAACAGCAGTTGGAATAAGGTATGTGCCACTAGCCGAAATTTTTACTCAAGCCGATATTATATCCCTTCATTGCCCCCTCAATGAAAGCACTCGTTACCTCATTAATGATGAGTCTGTACAGCAAATGAAAAAAGGAGTGATGCTGATCAATACAAGTCGTGGCGCATTGATTGATACTCGAACTGTAATTCACGCCTTGAAGTCAGGCGTTATTGGTTTATTGGGAATCGATGTTTACGAACAGGAAGAAAAGTTATTCTTCCGCGACCTTTCTGAAAAAATCATCAAGGACGATATGATCAGCCGACTGAGCAGTTTTCCTAACGTATTAATTACTGCTCATCAAGGTTTCTTCACTCAGGAAGCATTAACACAAATTGCCCTTACAACCCTTGCTACCCTTAAGAGTTATGAGCAAGGTGATGTGTTACAAAATGAAGTCAAACTTTAACCGTAGAAAAAATTTGTTGACCAAAACGGTAAAATCATTACTTGCCGTTTTATTCTGAGTTCTATGAATGATCGGTTGACGGTGCCGATTCACGTAGAAAACCAGATCTAGCTTTAACTACTCTTTACGCAATTTATTCGGTGTATTCATGGGTAAGCCTGCTTGATACATTGCAATGTCTTTATATGGTTTACCCATAGATAACCCGTAGATATCCCGTATATGTCTCGTAGATATCCCGTATCTGAATAGGTACGGGATATCTATGGGATATTTAAGGATTTAATACTTTAAGGTTACCACAGAAATCCTAGTTTGCCTATCCAGTACTCAAATCTGACAGTAAGTGGTGGTGGAAGGATAGGTTTTAGTTACTGCGATACCGCCTCCTATTCAATTCAAATTCTGACATGGTTTGGGTAATGGCTAGACGATCTGCCATGCAGTTTAAAAACGAAAATGCATCACGGTAGGTCAGTTAAAAAAGGAGTTGAACCACACCAAAAAGATCTGGCCTTCTGAAATAAAAAAGGCCATCTCTATATGGGAGACAGCCTCTTTGTAATTGTATTACGTTTTCTTTTTACCTAGAAAGGCAAATCATCACTTGCTGTATTATCCGGAACAAATGTATCATTCGTTGGTGGCTGTGCTGATTCACGTGAAGAACCCGAGCCCGCTGTTTGCTTGGCTACTTTCCAGGCACGGGCTTCGGTGTACCAACGTCCATTGTATTCGCGGCTCTCTAAATTGAGAGAAGCTGTAATTTTCTCGCCCACTGTTAATTTGATTTCGTCTACTTTTTCACCCCAGAGTGAAAGACATACTTTTTTGGGATACTGGCCTGGGGTTTCCAGAATGAATTCTTGCTTTTTCCACACGCCATTCTTGCCCTGACCGGTTTGCACAGGCAAAAGGCTTACTACTGTTCCTTCTATTTCCATATGATCGTTTATTTATTTCGAAAACCGAATTACGCACTTTTTCTACAAAGCTCCATTCTTAATCTCATCTACTACTGAAGGATCTGTTAAGGTTGAAGTATCACCTAAATTACTGGTTTCCCCTTCAGCGACTTTGCGCAAAATTCTGCGCATAATTTTGCCGGACCGGGTTTTTGGCAAGCCACTCACAAACTGAATTTTATCGGGCTTGGCAATCGGGCCAATCACTTTAGATACCATGTCACGAATTTCCTTCCTCAGATTTTCTTCTTGATGGGGCTTATCATAACAAATTACATAGGCATAAACACCCTGACCTTTAATGTCATGTGGATATCCCACTACCGCTGACTCACATACGGCTGAGTGCTCGTCAATGGCACTTTCAATTTCTGCCGTTCCCATGTTATGCCCCGACACGATAATAATGTCATCTACCCTTCCGGTAATACGGTAGAAACCTTCCTCATCGCGCTTGCAACCATCACCAGTAAAATATTTTCCTGGGAAGGTAGAGAAGTACGTTTCCTTGAATCGTTGATGATCACCATAAATGGTTCGTGCTATGGCGGGCCATGGAAACTTAATGGTTAGTCTGCCTTCCACACCGTTCTCTGTCAGCTCATTTCCATTTTCATCCATCACGGCAGGCTGCACTCCAGGTAAAGGCAAGGTGGCAAATGCTGGTTTCAACTTGGTTACGTTCGCAATCGGAGATATCATGATACCACCCGTTTCGGTTTGCCACCAGGTATCAACAATAGGGCATTGTCCTCGGCCAATGTGCTCGTGATACCAATGCCATGCTTCTTCATTAATAGGCTCCCCTACGGAGCCTAAAATTTTTATTTCCTGCAGATCATAGTTTTCAACAAAGCTCAACGGTGCTTTCTCCAATGAACGGATTGCCGTAGGTGCTGTATAGAAAATATTGACGCGATGCTTTTCAGCCACGTGCCAGAACCTCCCCATGTCTGGATAGGATGGAATTCCTTCAAAGATCACGGTAGTTGCTCCTGCCGAAAGTGGTCCGTATAAAATATAGGAGTGACCTGTTACCCAGCCAACATCGGCAGTACACCAAAACACCTGCCCTTCCTGATACTGAAATACCGTACGAAATGTATAATTCGTGTACACCATATAACCTCCGCAGGTATGCACCATACCTTTTGGTTTACCTGTGGAGCCAGAGGTGTAAAGTATAAAGAGTAAATCTTCTGAATCCATGACTTCGGCAGGACATTGTGTTGAAGCTTTTGCCATCTCTTCATGCCACCATAAGTCACGACCAGGCTTCATGTTTACCGGATTCAATGTTCTCTGATAAACAATTGTTTTTTCTACCGTGGGGCACTTCAACATGGCATCATCCACAATGACTTTGAGATCAATTTTTTTATCACCACGATAAGATCCATCGGATGTGAGCACCACCTTGCATCCCGAATCGTTGATACGATCGACCAGCGAACCTGCGGAAAAACCTGCAAACACGACCGAGTGGACAGCACCAATTCTCGCACAGCCTAAAATGGCATAAGCCACTTCGGGAATCATAGGCATATAGATACAAACTCGATCTCCTTTTTTTACGCCCTGATTCTTCAGCATGTTGCCCACACGGCAAACATGATCCGATAATTCCTGGTATGTGATATGCTTTGATGCTTCATGCGGATCGTTGGATTCCCAAATGATGGCCGTTTGGCTTGCTCTTTTCGGAAGATGGCGATCAATACAGTTTTCCGTAATGTTCATCTTCCCTCCTAAGAACCATTTTGTCTCAGCCTTATGAAAATCCCACTCGAGCACGTTATCCCATTTTTTTTTCCATTGAAAGTCTGAGGCGATATCTGCCCAAAAAGCTTCTGGGTCTTCGATACTCCGTTTGTAAATTGATGAATAGGCTTGCTCTGATTGAATAATTTCCATGTGAAATCAAGATTGGTAGTAGAATCACTAAAAATCCGTCTTTTCCTGTAATATTCAAACCTAATCTACTGTGAATGGAAAAACTCTTTTGTGGCGAAACAATAAAAAAATGAAGGAATCAAATTACATATTCTACTGCTACAGCTACCAATGCACCCACTACTGCCACCGCCAATTTCTTCGCGTGAAAACGATGCTCGGGGCTACTTTCAAAAACAATGGTAGTAGAGATGTGAAGAAAATTGCCACTTACTAGCGCATAGAGATAAATCATTGAAGTATCGGATATGACATTACTCTCAATGAAGTATGAGCTGATCAGCAAGCCAACCGGTGCAGCCAATGCAAAGCCAATCAGGTAAGGAAGAGATTTTCTTTTGGAATGAAGTTGTGATGTTAACACCGTCATGAGAGCAAAGGATGCTGGTGCGGTGTGCAATGCAATGCCCAGCAACACGGCATTCATATCATAACCAAAGCCCATGGTGGTGGGCTGCGCCAGCACACTGCCTTCTAAAAAAGCATGTACGCACAATGCACCTAAAAGAACAAGTGCAGAAACTGTTTGATGTGCATGCGAATGATGGTGGCCCTGGTCGTGGTCATGCTCATCCGTGTGAATATGACCGTGCTCCACACCTGAGGTAAAATATTCAAGTAGTTGCTGAAGGAAAAAACCAGCCAAAACAAAAAGACCAAGGAGTTCTACCCCTCTGTTCTGGAGGTAGAGTTGTGGCAAAATATGCGTTACTGTTATGGCAAAAAGATAAGACCCGGCAAAAACCAATAACAATTTAAAGTTGCTGCCCTTGGCGGATGGCACCAAATAAACCATGAGCCCTGCGATGAGCGGAGTAAAAAAAAGAACAACCAACTTTAATGTCATAGATCTTTCCCTCAATAATTAAAGACAACCCATTTCTTCAAGGATTAATTTTAATTTGTGCACTTATTTTTGCGGTGGCAAAGGTAGCTAAACCTTCGGGTGTTGAATAAATTAAAAACGCATCGATCTCAGGATGCTTTTTTAAAATTTCAATGGCCTTTTCATGGCCCATGACCATAAAAGCCGTGCCCCACACATCGGCCGTGGTAGCATCATCGGCAAACACAGAAGCACTGAGCAGTGCACGGGTAGCCGGATAACCGGTTGAAGGATCAATGGTGTGAGAATATTTTTTACCATCTACTTCGCGATAGTTAAAATAATTTCCTGAGGTAGTGAACGACTTGTCGGTAAGAGAAACGTAAGCCTTAAAAAACTGGTTATCGTTCGTAGAGTTTGGATCTAAGATGCCAAGTTCCCAGGGCTTGCCAGACTGAAGATTAGTACCCACTGCCATCCCTTCACCACCCAATTCCACCAACATGTTTTTAATTCCCTTCGACTTTAAATAATCGGTAATTACATCTGCACCATAGCCTTGTCCTATTCCACCAAAATCAATTTGAGCGCGTGGATCTTTTTTCCAGATGCTATCCTGATCAAATTGAATTTTATTAAAACCAATGAAGGTTCTGATCGAATCTATTTTAGAACTATCAGGCCGGCTTACTTTCTGATGACCAAAACCCCACAAGTTAACCAACGGCATCACCGATGGATCGAAAGCTCCTTCTGAATCGATATACACCTGTTGGGCAATTTTCAATGGAGGATATAAGTACGGAAGTTTAAAACGAAATCCGGTTGACTTATTGAACGTAGATACTTCGGAGTTAGGGTTATAATTATTGATGGATTGATTCACCAATACAAATAACGAATCAACTTCACTTTTAAAATTGCGCTGCTGCGGATCGAAATACGTGATGTGATACATGGTAGCCATCGTTTCTCCTTCGATCTTGATAGGCTCCGTGGGGATTTCAGGGTTGCGCCATTTCCAGACCAACAACATGGCCGTCAATAGTACCACTGAATAGATTGTATTTTTCCACCGATTATCCATAAGCTTAACATTTCGCAGCGCAATTTAGAACCATGCCAACCCGATTAAAACAGTTTTAGCGCTTTATTTGCTTAACTTTCGGTTGAGAAATACCTATGCGTGAAAATTATTTAAAAGGCGAGCCAGAAGGTCTTAATTCCACAGAAAAAGAAATCGAAAAAGCACTTCGACCACTGTCGTTTGACGATTTTACAGGACAGCACAAGGTGGTAGAGAACATTAAAATTTTTGTGCAAGCCGCCAAGCAACGGGCTGAATCGTTAGACCATGTTCTTTTGCATGGCCCTCCGGGCTTAGGAAAAACAACACTGTCATTCATCATCGCGAATGAATTGGGTTCTGGTATTAAAATCACCTCTGGCCCTGTACTCGACAAACCCAGCGACCTGGCCGGACTTCTCACCAATCTGGAAACCAACGATGTTTTGTTCATCGATGAGATTCACCGACTCAATCCGATTGTAGAAGAATATTTGTATTCTGCGATGGAAGATTTTCGAATCGATATCATGCTCGATTCGGGACCCAATGCGAGGTCGGTACAGATCTCATTGAATCCATTCACACTGATTGGAGCAACTACACGTGCCGGATTGCTCACATCACCACTGCGTGCCCGCTTTGGAATTAATTCACGGTTGGAATATTACGATGCTCAACTGTTAACGAAAATCGTAAAGCGCTCTGCAAGCATACTCAACACACCCATTGTAGAAGATGCTGCGTTTGAAATTGCGCGCAGAAGCCGAGGTACCCCACGCATTGCCAATAATTTATTAAGACGCACGCGCGACTTTGCGCAAATAAAAGGAGACGGCACCATCACCAAAGCCATTGCACAAATAGCACTCAAAGCGTTGGACGTAGATGAAAATGGGTTGGACGATATGGACAATCGCATCCTCAGCGCCATCATCGAAAAATTCAAAGGTGGTCCTGTGGGATTAACCACCATTGCCACTGCCGTGGGAGAGGAAGCTGAAACCATCGAAGAAGTATACGAACCATTTTTGATTCAGGAGGGATACCTCAAGCGTACATCGCGTGGAAGAGAAGCCACCGAAATAGCCTATAAACATTTGAAGATCGTTCCTCCTTCATCAAGAACGCAAGGGTTATTCGATTGATATACAGTTCTATAAATCAAATTAATTGAACCGTATTCGTCAACGTTCCTATTCCTTCGATGGAAATAGAAACCTCATCGTTTGCCTGTAGAGTGAAATCGTTCGGTGGCACAATGCCAGTGCCCGTCATCAGGAAACTACCGTATTGAAACTTGCACGCCATGTAAAGCCAGGTGGCCAATTCAGGAAGATTTCTTTTCATCCGATTCAATTGAATGGAGTTGGCAAATACTTCCTGATGCTCTCTCTTGATAGAAATTGAAATGAGTGTCTCTGGTGATATGGGTTTTTCAGGAACAAATAAACACGGGCCTAACGCACAGCTGCGCTCATACACTTTCGCTTGCGGAAGATACAGTGGATTTTCTCCTTCAATGCTGCGCGAGCTCATATCGTTACCAACAGTATAAGCCTGAATTTCTCCGGCCGAATTAATGAACAGCGTGAGTTCCGGTTCAGGCACATTCCATGCAGAATCTTTGCGCATATATACCACTTCACACTGCCCGCTAACGCGATGAGGCAACGCTTTAAAAAATAATTCTGGCCGTTCGGCTTCATATACTTTTGAGTACACATCCGAAGCACCCGATTCTTTGGATTCTTCCATGCGCGCATCGCGACTTCGCAGATAGGTGACACCAGCAGCCCATACTTCCTGATTACCTATTGGAGCTATAATGTTGCTCAATAAATGGTGACTGAGATCAAAAGAAAGCGCCTCGGAAATTTCGGCAAGCCCTGACAAGTGCTGATGAAGATGAGATCGATTAATGATTACATCCCAGGCTTCAGTAAGAAGAAATACTTTATTCTCGTTGGCCAGTAATGCGCCCTCTTTGGTTCTATATAATTGCATGACTTACTTTTTAATCGTATTTAAATCCACACCCAGAATATTTTTAGCTAACACATTAAGCTTGTCAAAATCGCCTTCCAGGTGAAAAGTGGATTGTTTGTAACGTGCACGTTCACCTGCTTTCAAGGCAAGCGCTGGCGAAGAAGATTCCAATTCATAGAAAGGTCCGAGTTGCGATCCATCCGCAAGCGGACCATCGTTATACGAATTCACGGCATCGCCACGATAAGGTTCTGATTGCCACTCCCACTTTGAATTTACATACGATGCTTCTGCTACTATTTCAAAACGGGTAAGGGTGAGTACATTCTTCTTGAAATCGAAACTAGCTGATATAGTCTTTGCTATGTTTGGAGATAACCCAATCTTACTTCGATACTTTCCATCGCATTTAAAAAACAAAACGCTGTCGTGAATCTGAAGTCGCTCTGCAGGTATTTCTCCAAAGTAAGAAGTGGTGATTAGCTCTTTGGCATTTGGTGCTGGCTTAAAAGGAATAATCACAGTGGTTTGATCGGATGGCGTGAACATACCCAGCAGCCAAATGGAGATTAAGCCCGTCTCCTTCTTCCAATCGTTGGTGCCAACATTCTTCACCTGATTTTCTGTTTGATAGCCTACATAGTTCAAGCCTTCTGGAAGTGTTGTGTTGAGCTCCGATTCCAGTTGGCCTTTGTTAAGCAGGGATATTTTACGCTCGATCACTAAATCAAAAACTGACCCGCTATAATTCGTGATGAAAGTTTTTTTAGAAAATGTGGCTGACGAAGAATTACTTTCTACGACATCAAAAGCTTCGGTATCAATCATCGGAGGAACTTGCCAATGTTCAATGGAAAAGGAATCGCCCTGATGAAAGTAAAAGGAATATTGCCCGCCTTCGGGACCCAGCCAAAAACGTTCCTCGCCTCCGATCGGATTAAACTGTTTTTTCTTTTCGCCTGAAGCAATCAGCCTGTAATTCATCCACCCATAACTTGATCCTTCATCACCCGAAGCGGTGCTCGTCATTACGCGACCTTGATATTCGGCTGAGAGAAGTACTTTAGCCTGACCAGTTGCATCACTCAGCTCAATAACACCTTTGGTATACTTACGCAGAAAGTCGGCATCGTAGGTATATGTTCCTTCCATTAATTGAGTGCGCGGCTTATTGCAACTGATCAGCAGCAGGAATAGGATGCAGCTTGTATATAAAGATAATTTCATAAGAGTTGAATTCAAATCTAAAGTAGGGTTTTGGTTATCATCCATCAAGTGAAATGTTTTGACGTATTTTGGGCAAAAAAAATCATCGCCTTGGTTTCTCAACAAAAGCAAACTGATTTCATAAAAGCAACCGCCAAAGAGCTGGGCTTCAGCTATTGCGGCATTGCAAAGGCAGAATTTCTGGAAGATGAAGCCCCGCGATTGGAAGAATGGCTAAAGCGAGGCTATCACGGTTCGATGAGTTACCTCGAAAATCACTTTGACAAACGGCTTGACCCAACGAGGTTAGTTCACGGAGCTAAATCGGTGATAAGTCTGGTCTACAATTATTATCCTGAAAAAGATCTCGCACAGGAAAACTCCGGTGATCTTAAGATCGCCAAGTATGCTTACGGAGAAGATTATCACTTTGTGATCAAAGACAAGTTGAAAAACTTTCTCATTACCATTCAAGAGGAGATCGGTGATGTGAGTGGCCGAGCGTTTGTTGATTCTGCTCCAGTGCATGAACGGGCATGGGCACAAAAATCTGGCTTAGGTTGGATTGGAAAAAATAGTTTGCTGCTCAATCGATCGATGGGAAGTTTCTTCTTTCTGGCAGAACTCATGATCGATCTTGAATTGGAATACGATGGGCCGATCAAAGACTATTGCGGCACGTGTACCGCCTGCATGGATGCATGCCCTACCGATGCTATACCGCAACCTTATGTAGTGGATGGAAGCAAATGCATCTCTTACTTTACCATAGAACTCAAAGAAGAAATTCCTGCTGAAGTAAAAGGAAAATTTGAAAACTGGATTTTTGGTTGCGACATCTGTCAGGATGTTTGCCCCTGGAATCGTTTCTCGCAACCTCACAAGGAAGTACGCTTCCAACCACATTCTGACCTGGATAAAATGAAACCACAGGACTGGAAAGAAATCACCCATGATGTTTTTGAAAAACTGTTTAAGAAATCAGCGCTGAAACGAACCAAGCTGGAAGGGCTGAAGAGAAATATTTTATTTGTTTCGAGTCCATCAAAAAAATAGCAAAAAAAATCCTGCTCGAAGACAGGACTTTTTGATTTAACATTTAGTTAGATAGATTACGCAACCACGAAGCATCGATTTAGTATGGCTTCGTGTTCCCCCTTGTAGTTGGCATAACACCAACGCTGGAGCTCCTGTATTTCATCGGCAATCAACATTTTGATTGCTTTTCTTAGCTCTTTTTCGAAGAGCCGTGCATCAAAACTCACCCGTGTGAGTATTTGCTTTGCATAACTGAGCATTTTCATTAAAAAATAGTAAAGTACGTTTGTTGAAATTCCAACTCGGTTGCTGACATGAAAATACAAAAGCAATTGAAGAATGAAAAGAAGGCTTTACTTTTGTGTACTGCAACGAGTTGCGGAACCATCTTCATTATGATTTTTTCTTCAAAAACGACCCTCATTATCTATTTGTTGCTTTTCGCCACCTCGGGCTATGGCCAAAATCCGATCCAAATCGCACTTGGACCTGATGAAATCGGTGAAAATCAGTCGTGGACGATTATCGTCACCGTAAACAACGACAGATTAAAAAGTTATGAGAATTTTCCTGACATCGATGGTTTTCGCAAAAGAGGCACTTCCAACCAGTCGCAAACCAGTATTGTGAATGGGCAGATGAGCTCATCACAAAGCGTGATTATGACGTACACGCCTATCAAGCAAGGAGTATTTACGGTGCCCTCGTTCAAAATGAAGGTGAACGATCAGATCATTTCGGTTACTGGAAAAAAAGTAAAAGTTGGCCCGGCAGTTCAGGCGCAACGCGATCCATTCCGAAGCATGTTTGATGATCCAACCGATGGTTTTTTTGGAAAAGGCGAAACAGAATTTATCGATGTGAAAGAAGACGCCATACTCGCACTCATAACCAGCAAGAGTGAGGTGTATGTGGGCGAAGGATTTACCACCACACTATCGTTCTTAGTGGCCGACAACAATCGTGCGCCCATGCAGTTTCATGAATTAGGAAAGCAGCTTTCTGAAATTCTCAAGAAGCTTAAGCCAGCCAATTGCTGGGAAGAAAATTTCAACATCGAAAACATTGAAGGCGAACCTATCGACATCAATGGTAAAGGATATACACAATACAAAATCTATCAGGCGGCATTCTATCCACTCAACGCTCAGCCATTACTATTTCCGAGTGTCGGGTTGGAGATGATCAAATTCAAAGTAGCCAAAAACCCATCGTTCTTTGGCCAAAATCGTCAGGAAGATTTCAAGACCTTTTATTCGCGGCCCATCACGGTAAAAGTAAAAGAGCTGCCTCCACACCCACTGCGCAACTCCGTAGCCGTTGGCGATTATCAACTGGCTGAACAACTATCTGCAACCACGGCCAAAACAGGAGAGAGTATGGGATACGAATTTCGGATTATCGGAGAAGGAAATATCACCGCTATTGAAAAACCCATCGTGCAGAATGATGCTACGTTCGATTTCTATGAACCCAACATGAAACAAAACATCAAACGGGAAGGTGGCCGTGTTTCCGGAAATAAAACCTATAACTATTTTATGATCCCCAAAGAGCCTGGCGAGTATAAGCTGGGTGATTATTTTCAATGGGTGTTCTTCAATCCGAATTCCAAAAAATACGATACCCTTCAATCCAACTACACCCTGTTGGTACAGGGAGAAAGTCATAAAAATCAATTTATTGAAAGCACCGATCTTGGATCGTTCTACGATCGGCTCGATGCCTCCGCAAATCAACTTCAACAAGCTAACTCCTTCGATTGGATGAAAGTAAGTTTGAACTTCTTTATTTTGCTGATGTTAGCTGGTTCAGCTTACCTTGTCTTTAAAAAATAATTCAGATTCAAAACTTTGATAGAATGAATCCTGAATATTTGAATCCTGAATATTGAATTATGAATTCATACGGAACTCTTTTTAAAATAAGCACCTTTGGAGAATCACACGGCCTGGCCATCGGAGTAATCATTGATGGCTGCCCTGCAGGACTTGAGATTGATGAATCGTTTATTCAATCCGAATTAGATCGCAGAAAACCTGGCCAATCAAAAATTACTACGCAACGTAAAGAAGATGACACCTTCAAAATCCTCTCCGGAGTATTTGAAGGAAAATCTACAGGCACGCCCATCGCTATCGTGATTGAAAATCAGGATCAGCGCAGTAAAGATTATGCGCATATTCAAAATACTTTTCGTCCATCACATGCCGATTATACCTATGAAACCAAGTATGGTGTTCGTGATTACCGTGGTGGCGGAAGAAGCTCGGCACGAGAAACAGCTGCGCGCGTGGCCGCAGGCGCTGTTGCCAAATTATTATTGAAGAACGTAGGCGTTGAGGTCAATGCGTATGTATCGCAAGTGGGTGATATCACCGCACCGCCTCATGCGCAATTGGATTTCACTAAAACAGAAGATAATATAGTACGATGCCCCGATGCATCCACGGCAGAAAAGATGATTGCCCTTATTGATCAGGTTCGCTTGGATCGCGATACCATTGGTGGTTGTGTCACTTGCGTGATCAAAAACACTCCTGTGGGGTTAGGTGAGCCTGTGTTTGATAAACTCCATGCCGAACTTGGCAAGGCGATGCTGAGCATCAATGCGGTAAAAGGGTTTGAATACGGAAGCGGTTTTGATGGCGTAACCCTTCGCGGCTCGCAACATAACGATGAGTTTTACAATGACGGAACGCGAATACGCACGAAGACAAATCATTCAGGCGGAGTTCAAGGCGGCATTAGCAACGGAGAAGATATTTATTTCAATGTGGCCTTCAAGCCCGTAGCCACCATCATGCAAGATCAGCCCAGCGTGGATAAAGATGGAAATGAAGCGATCGTTTCCGGAAAGGGAAGACATGATCCTTGTGTCGTACCCAGAGCAGTGCCTATTGTAGAAGCCATGGCCGCACTCGTGATGGTTGATTTTTACTTACGGGCACGAACAAGCAGACTATAAGGGTGCCTGTCAACATCAGTTTAGTTTGGACTAAACTGATTATTCGTTATACTTACCATCGAAGAATCGTAACCAAATTTGAACATGGAGTTATCCAGCGTGCCTCAGAAAAAAAGCAGACTTACCTTATACATCATCATTGCTTTATTTGCAGGCATTGCCATGGGTTTTGTGCTGAATAAAAATTACCTCAACGAGGAAAATAAATCACTCACTATCGTACAGGCATCCATCGATGAAACGAATGAAGCACTCCGCGTTAGCACCGATAGCACCACGCGCGGGCAATTGATTGAAAAGAAAAAAATATTAGGGAAAGAGCGAGGAGCCATTCTCTCTGCCCGCGACAAAAAAGTAGAACCCTTTTCCTTATTGGCTGATATTTTTCTCCGCTTAATAAAAATGATTGTAGCACCCCTCGTATTCACGACATTGGTTGTCGGTGTTGCAAAACTGGGAGACATCAATTCCGTGGGCCGCATCGGGGGAAAAACATTGTTGTGGTTTGTGGCTGCATCACTCACCAGCTTGCTTCTGGGTATGATTCTCGTGAATTTATTTGAGCCCGGCATTGCCATGAAATTGCCATTGCCAGATCTGAGTGAAGACACGGGTATTACAAAGACCGCATTGTCATTGAAAGAATTTCTCCATCACATCTTCCCCAGCAGCATAATTGACGCGATGGCAAAGAATGAGATTCTGCAAATTGTAGTCTTCTCTTTATTCTTTGGTGTAGCAACGGCTGCCATTGGCGAACAGGGAAAAGTAGTGATCCATTTTATGGATGCCACCGCCCACGTTATTTTGAAAGTGACTGGCTACGTCATGAACCTTGCACCAGTAGCTGTTTTTGGTGCCATGGCTGCCATTATCGCAAAACAAGGACTTGGAATTTTAACGACCTATTCGATTTTCATTGGTGAGTTTTATTTAGGGTTGCTCTTACTGTGGATCATTCTTTGTCTTGCCGGTTCACTCGTCATCGGCAAACGAATCATTGAGTTGATTAAAAAAGTAAAAGAGCCGATCATCCTGGCCTTCAGTACGTCCAGCAGTGAAGCTGCTTTTCCAAAAACGATGGAGTTGTTACAGAAGTTCGGATGTAAAGACAAGATTGTCAGTTTTGTTTTGCCGTTAGGTTATTCATTCAACCTGGACGGAAGCATGATGTACATGACCTTTGCGTCCTTGTTCATTGCACAATCGTATGGTATCCATCTTCCCATTGCCACACAAATTTCCATGCTTCTCGTGCTGATGCTCACCAGTAAAGGCATCGCAGGTGTGCCCAGAGCCTCACTGGTGGTAATCGCTGGCACGTTGGCCACGTTTGATATTCCCGAGGCTGGCCTGGCTTTATTATTAGGCATCGATCCATTGTTAGACATGGGACGCAGTGCTACCAACGTGGTAGGAAATAGTATTGCCACAGCAGTAGTAAGCAAGTGGGAAAATTCGCTGGGGCAGCCGGAAAGCGATATATAAAGCAATCTATCTCCCGGTGTTCAGGAATGAACTTAAAGTATTTAAATTTGTCCTCTAATTACTTTAAAAACACTTGAAACCATGCTTAAGGCCGCACCTAAAAACATACATATCTATTTAGAATCCAATCCAAACCCGAATTCGCTCAAATTCGTGATCAGCGAAATGCTGGTTCCCGAAGGAATGAGTTTTGATTTTCCAAATCCCGCTGCAGCGGAAACTGCGCCACTCGCACAGGAGTTATTCATGTATCCCTTTGTTGACCGCGTCTTTTACATGAGCAACTTCGTTACCGTAACGAAAAAAGAAGATGTGGAATGGATAGAAATTCAGGAAACACTGAAGAGCCACATTCGCACGTTTCTGGAGTCAGGCAAACTGATTCTGGATATGAAAGAATCAGACTCACCTCAGCAGGAAGAAACCGAAACCATCAAAAAAATTAAAACCATACTGGATGAATACATTCGTCCGGCTGTAGAGCAGGATGGTGGCGCCATTACTTTTCACTCTTATCATGATAAAAAAGTGACGGTAGCGCTTCAGGGTTCTTGCAGTGGTTGTCCTTCATCTACGGTAACACTGAAAGCTGGCATTGAAAATCTTTTCAAAAGGATGATGCCTGAAGAAGTGCAGGAGGTGGACGCATTGGGATAGTTCTGGAGCTTAAAGTAGAAAGCTCAAAGCCTAAAGCGGAATCTTATCCTTTCGCTTTAGGCTTTGAGCTTTTTGGTTTTATCCTATTCTCCTTTCAGATATTTATCAAGAAACTTCAATATCTTCTCTGAAGCTTTGATATTGTTTTCCTTCTTTACAAAACCATGTCCCTCGTCTGGGAAGATCACATACTCCACCGGCACACCATTTTTCTTGGCGTTGGCTACAATCTCATCAGATTCAACCTGCAATACGCGTGGATCATTACTTCCCTGCAATACGATGAAGGGTTTGGTAATTTTATCGGTATGAAAAAGTGGTGACTTGTTGTACAGCTCAACAGAATCTGCCGTAAACGGATCGCCCAGTTCTAAATACAATGCTTTTCTATTTGCTTCCCACCACGGTGGAATGCTCTTCAAGGTGCGTATCCAGTTGGTGACACCAAATAGATTGACGCCTACTTTAAATTCTTCTGGTGCGAAAGCAAGCGCAGCCATGGTCATGTAACCACCATAACTTCCACCCATAATTCCAATCTTATCCATATCTACATACGGTAGGGTGGCGAGGAATTTTTTTGATTCAACACAATCACGCAAGTCTTCATTACCATGTTTGCGATCATCGGCAGCGAAAAACGTTTTTCCATACCCTGAGCTGCCGCGATTATTAACAGCAAGAATGACATAACCGTGGTTAACCAAATGTTGAATTACGGGAGAATAATTTAAGCGGGTTTGTCCGCCAGGGCCACCATGAATAAATAAAAGTGCCGGAGCCTTCTCTCCTTCTTTCAATCCCTTTGGCGTATAAAGCAATGAAGGAATATCCATACCATCAAATGATTTGAAGCGAATTACTTCTCCTGCTACCAAATCTTCCGATGCTATTTCCTTGGACATGGTGTTAGTCAGTTGCTTTACTTCTTTCGTCTCGAAATTATAGACAAACAAATTGCTGGGCGACTTAGAACTACTTACATAAAACGACATTAGTTTTTCGCTATCCGAAATGTTTACACCCGTGATGTCGCCCTCCGGAAGGCCTTCAATTTTCAATAATGCCCCTCCATTACTTTCATCATAAATCTTGATTTCGGTACGTGCATCATGGTTGATGGCCATCACTCTGTATTTTCCATTGCGTGATGAAGTTGAATACATAATATCCCATGGTGCTTCTTCTAATTTTGTTTTGATTTTTGCTGCAATGTCATAACTAGCCAGGTACATAAACTCACTTCCTTCATTGGTAAGATAGATAAGCTTCGATCCATCAAGGCTAAAATACTGAGGGTTGTATTGCACATCTCCTTCATGTGCCGATAGTAATTCACTTCTACCGGTTTGTGTATCAAACAAATACATGTTTGAATTATTAGTCGTGATGTTTTCCGATAGCGCGATGTAACGATCATCATTGGAAATGGCAGAAGGATTTAATCCCTTTTCGTTTTTATACACTACGCTGGACGGATACACTTTTTCTTCGGTTGAATTGCTCACTTGCACCGAATACAAATCAAAGAATCGTTTATCACGACTGTTTGATGCGTAGTACATGAGTTTCTGGTTATAGCTCCAACCATAAAATTCTGCTTTGGCCGTTGAGTCTTGAATCAGATCCACCACATCGCCATTGGATAACACGTATAGGTGTGTGATTTCATTTCCACCCTTATCACCTCCGTAAAGCACACGGTTGTCCTTAGGAAAATAGCTGTATCCAAATATCGCGTTATCACCTGACTTGGTGAGAGCAGTCTGTTGGCCTGTTTTAACATCTATCTCTACAGCATTAAAAATACCGGTCTCTTTACTGCTGATGAGCAGCTTGCTGTCGTCAGGAGAAAATGAACCTCCGTTGATTTGAACGATATCCATGAACTGAGCCACCGTGTACAACTTAGGCGGGGCCTCCGTCTTTTTGGTGTTGCATGCGGCTACTCCGACAAGTAAAAGCACGCACCATACTATTTTTTTCATATTCCTATCTTTTTGGGCTTGATCATGATGAAAGGTACGGTCATTATTTCAAAAAATCATAATACAGACGATACGGTTATTTTTTAACTTTCGCCATGCGATTATCCCTGACTCTTGTTGTTTTATTCTTCACGGTTTATGGCATGGGACAATCTGTGCGTGTTATGACTTACAATATCCGTCTGGACACCGAATCGGATGGTGTTAATCAATGGAAGAACAGAACCGGGAAAGTCTTTGACCTGATCAAAAAGAATAATCCTGATGTACTGGGCGTGCAGGAAGCCATGCATAACCAGATGATGGATTTAAAAAATAACCTTAACGGATATGACTTTGTTGGCGTTGGCCGCGATGACGGAAAAGAAGAAGGTGAATACTCTGCCATCTTTTACAAAAAAGACAAGTATGAAGTGATTAAACAAAAAACATTCTGGCTATCCGAAACCCCAGAAGTGCGCGGAAGCAAAAGTTGGGATGCTGCCATCACTCGTGTTGTTACGCTTGCTGTTTTAAAGGATAAAGCAACAGGCAAATCATTTGCTTACTTGAACACCCACTTTGATCACTTAGGGAAGGAAGCAAGGAAGAATAGTGCTAAGCTGATAAAAATTTTGATCGCGGGATTTAATGCCGGAGTTTCCGCAGCGGAAAAATATAGTGACTTGCCATTAATCGTATCCGGAGATTTCAATTCAGAACCAACCGATGAGCCGTATCAGACCATGGTTGATGGAAAGGATGTGACGCTATTTGACTCACGCCCATCCGATGATCTTACTGGTACATTCTGTGGCTTTGAAGTGAATGGGATGAAATGTAAAAAGATTGATTATGTGTTTCACTCCAAGCATTGGAAAGCGACAGCTTATCATGTTATTCAGCATCATGATGGTAAATATTATCCATCGGATCATTTGCCGGTAATGGCTACGTTTACTTTGAAATAAAGTAGCAGCCACAGATTTATTCATTAATAATCAGTGAATCTGTGGCAACAAACACTCGAAGAATTATTTCTTGTTGGCCAGAGCAACTCCACCTAAAATGGCTGCCATCCCGATAAAATGACCAGTTAATAACTTCTCACCGTCAATCACGCCCCACATCACTGCTACAATGGGCATGATGTACGTAACTGAGCTTGCATAAAGCGGTGATGATATGCGCAGTAGTTTATTAAACAACAAACCGGCAACCGCTGTACTCATCAATGCCAGCAACACAACAAAACCAAAAGCCTTCCAGGCGCCTGGCTCATGGGTTAGGGTGTGTACGAAATCCGTAAAGAAAAAAAGATACGCAGCAGCGAAAGGCCCGATAAAAAGTATGGATATGCTGGTGATGGTAATTGATCCTAAATCATGAATTTTAAATTTCACCCAATTGAGATTTGCTCCATACAACGCACACGCTACTACAATGAGAAGTGCGTAAGCATTAAAACCGGTAATCTCACCCCTGCTGCGCGATAACGCCAGCATAACTGCACCAAAAAATGAAAGTATAATTCCTAGGATGGCATATCCGCGAAAGCGTTGCGTGAAAAACAGTGCGCCCAGAATCATTGTCCACAAGGGAGACAGTGTATTTAAAATTCCTGCGAGCGAACTATTCAGTTTTGTTTGTGCAAAAGCAAAAAGAAATGCCGGGAAGAAGATACCCATTAAGCCGGATACAAATAATTTAAAAGAATCACCCTGTTTCAATTCTTTTAATCGCGGCAAAGCCAGTGGCAGTAAAAAGATCGAAGCGGCTGTTACGCGTAATGCACCTACGATATCAGGTGAAAACGCTTTTAACCCTTGCTTAATTAAAATAAATGAAGTGCCCCAGATGAGTGACAATACAAGAAGTAAAAATAAAGCGGAGACGTTTTTTTTATTATCAGGCATACTTACAAGTAGGACTAAGGCTTTAAAATAAGCAGATCAAAGAACGTTAATCGTTCGGGTAAATCAAATCCAGATGCTTGCTGAGATTCGATTAAAGACTAAGCAGTAACACCACTAAACACCTGCATAACTTCGTCCAGAATTTCGTTTACGACTTCATAGGTTGGTGCTTCTACTAAACGGAGTCGATAAGGTTTAAAGTCGGGTATGCCTTTAAAGTAGTTGGTGTAATGTCTGCGCATTTCAAAAATACCAAGCTTATCACCCTTCCATCGAATAGAGAATTCCAAATGCTTTCTGGCAATGTTCACGCGCTGCATCATATCCGGTAATGGCAACAACTCGCCCGTCTTGAAGTAATGTTTGATTTCATTAAATATCCAGGGCGAACCAATCGCTGCACGACCAATCATAATGCCATCAATGCCATAACGATTGCGATACTCCAATGCTTTTTGTGGAGAATCAATATCGCCATTGCCAAACACCGGAATGTGCATGCGTTGATTTTCTTTGATCTTTCCAATCAATGTCCAATCCGCTTCGCCTTTATACATCTGCACGCGCGTGCGGCCGTGGATGGTTAATGCTTTGATGCCAATATCTTGTAAACGTTCGGCAACCTCCACCACATTTTTGGTGGAGTCATCCCAACCTAATCGGGTTTTCACCGTGACGGGAAGATGTGTTGCTTTCACAATCTCTTCGGTCATCTTCACCATTTTAGGAATATCCTGAAGTAGCGCTGCACCTGCTCCACGGCAAGCCACTGCTTTTACAGGGCAACCATAATTAATATCAATCAGATCAGGGTTTACTTCTGTTGCGATTTCAGCCGACTGCACCATATTACCGATGTCTCCACCGAATAACTGGATGCCGATAGGGCGCTCATACTCAAAGATATCGAGCTTTTGACGGCTTTTGGCTGCATCGCGAATCAATCCTTCGGAAGAAATGAATTCGGTATACATCAAATCGGCTCCGCCTTCTTTGCAAACGGCCCGAAAAGGCGGGTCGCTCACATCCTCCATGGGTGCGAGCAAGAGTGGAAACTCACTTAATTCAATGGAACCGATCTTGATCAAGTTTGATAAATTGGTTAAAACTATGTTGTTTGCGACCGCAAAATTAATCCTTTTGTTGAGATGTCGGAACTGAAGGGGATTTCCCAAAGACCAGCGTGGTTATCAATCATATTTATTCTGCTTACAGCCACCTTTGGTTTTGTAATCATCGGGCCCCTGATTGGATTTTTTATAGCGATGCCATTTTACGATGGTTCCCTTTTCGATTTAACTGAAAAAATAGCGAACCCCACGGCACACCCCGAAATACGCTTGCCCATTCTGATCATGCAAGGATGCGCAACGTTGATTGGCTTAATCATGATTCCATTCTTATACATCTGGTCGATTGAAAAGATGAATGCGGTATCGTGGATAACCGAAAAATCAACTACGATCATCATGGTGATTGTCACCGCACTGATCGTAATATCTTTCATGGCTGTTAATTCTGTTTTCATTGAATGGAATGCAAACATCACTTTCCCGGATTTTCTAAAAGGCTTTGGCGATTGGGCGGGTGCGCGTGAAGCAGAAGCCGAACGGCTTACTAAATTTTTCACAACCTTCAATTCCACCGGAGATTTCCTTTTGGGATTATTCGTGATTGCCTTGCTGCCTGCTATCGGTGAGGAATTGGTTTTTCGTGGTATGCTGCAACGTGAGGTATTCCGCGCCAGCGGCAATCATCATATAGCCATTTGGGTTTCGGCCATTATCTTCAGTGCCTTTCATATGCAGTTTTTTGGTTTTGTGCCACGTGTGTTATTAGGCGCTTTGTTCGG
The DNA here is from genome assembly GCA_947470895.1 of Bacteroidota bacterium. GTDB lineage: Bacteria > Bacteroidota > Bacteroidia > Cytophagales > Cyclobacteriaceae > ELB16-189. Next base: position 103,716 of record CANIVF010000001.1, on the reverse strand, counting down.
GTATCTTTATGTCTGGTCGGGTCATTTACTCTTGCCTATGATTGCGCATTTTGTGAACAATGGTTTTTCTGTGCTGATGATGTATCTCTATCAAATCGGTGCGATTTCTACCGATATGGAATCACCCGAAGCGGCACCTTTACCTTTGGTGGCGAGCTTCACATTGGTATTTTTTGCCCTGTTGTTCTACTTCAAAAAATATCACTCCACCCATAATCAAACACAGGCGTGAGCTCTTCTCAGAAATTCAGCAATCTATCGCAACGACTTGTCACCGCATTGCTCGGTGCGGCAGGTATTGTGTTCAGCATTATGTTTAGCGAATGGACTTACTTCGTTGTCTTTTTCATCATTTGCCTTTTCACCTTATTGGAGTTTTATAAACTTGCTGGTCTGGATGGTATGATCCCACAAAAAACCTTTGGAACAATTTGCGGAGTATTAATTTTTTGTCTTTCGTTTTTTATCGAACGAGGAAACATCGAGTCACAATACTATTTTTTGATTTTCCCTATCGTTTCCTGTGTGTACATGATCAAACTGTATAAAAAGACGGAACGCAAGCCATTTACCAATATCGCTTATACCTTTCTGGGAATTTTTTATGTAGCCACGCCTATTGCCTTACTCAACATCGCCACGTTTGAAAATCAGGCTTACGATTATCAGATCATTTTTGGTTGTTTATTCATTTTATGGGCGAGTGACACCGGTGCTTATTTTGCGGGCTCTATGTTTGGTAAACGAAAATTATTTGAGCGCATCTCGCCCAAAAAATCGTGGGAAGGTTTTGCTGGAGGCGCTGTGCTTGCATTTGCATTCGCATACGGTCTGCCTTACTTTTTTTCTTCCATCGGACATGAGCCCACCATTCGTTCATGGCAGTGGATGGTAATTGGGCTGATCATTATAGTAGGGGGCACTTTTGGCGATCTTGTTGAATCGTTGCTTAAAAGAAGCATCGAAATCAAAGACTCGGGCAGCAGTTTGCCAGGCCACGGTGGCTTTTTAGATCGCTTCGATGGGTTAATAATTTCGGCCCCGTTTATCGTGGCTTTTCTGGAGATTTTTTAACTGTTTTCACAGCCATATTTCTTTCCCCGTATCTAATTTATATATCTTTGCAACCGTTTTAGGGGGGCTTTTTTGCGGATTTTTAGCAAAAAAATTCAGACCTAATAAAACTTAAAATCCTGTATTTTATGGCATATATAGAACCGGCTCCGATTGTCGATAAAGAGAATCCTTTCGAGGCCATGATGTCCCGTTTTCATACTGCTTCCCAAATTTTAGGACTTGAAGATGAGGTGTACCAGGTATTAAAGACCCCTGCTAAGCAAGTAATCGTTTCGTTGCCCGTAACCATGGATGACGGAAGTATAAAAGTATTTGAAGGATACCGCGTTATCCACTCTACCATATTAGGTCCCTCGAAAGGAGGAATTCGTTTTGATCCACATGTAAATCTGGATGAAGTAAAAGCCCTGGCCGCCTGGATGACCTGGAAATGCGCTGTGGTGGATATTCCTTACGGAGGCGCAAAAGGTGGCGTAACGTGTAACCCACGCGAAATGTCGGCCGGAGAGATCGAGCGTTTAATGCGCTCCTATACTCAAGCCATGATGGGTGTTTTTGGCCCCGATCAGGATATTCCAGCACCCGATATGGGAACCGGACCACGTGAAATGGCCTGGTTGATGGATCAATATTCAAGAAATAAAGGAATGACGGTGGCTGCCGTAGTTACCGGAAAACCCATCGTGATGGGCGGTTCTTTAGGAAGAACCGAAGCAACCGGCCGTGGGGTAATGGTTTCTGCGTTGGCCGCGATGGAGAAATTGAAAATCAATCCTTACAATGCCACCTGCGCTGTGCAAGGTTTTGGAAACGTAGGCTCATGGGCCGCCCGCCTTCTTGCCGAACGAGGCTTGAAAGTAGTTTCAGTGAGTGACATCTCAGGGGCTTATTACAATGAAAATGGAATCGACATCGAATCCGCTGTCGCCTATCGTGATAAGAATAAAGGCTCTTTGGAAGGTTATTCAGAGGTGCAGAAAATTGCCGGTGAAGATCTCTTGACCCTGCCTGTAGATTTATTGGTGCCTGCTGCTACCGAAGATGTCATTACAGGCTCCAATGCGGGAAAAATCCAAGCTAAACTTATTGTAGAAGGCGCTAATGGACCAACTTCATCAAAAGCCGACAGCATCATCTATGAAAAAGGCATCAGCGTAGTTCCCGACATTCTTGCCAATGCCGGTGGTGTTACCGTGTCTTATTTTGAGTGGGTACAAAACCGATTAGGTTATAAGTGGACTGCAGAGCGCGTAAACCGCAGAAGCGATCGGATCATGAAAGACGCTTTCAACATCGTTTACAAAACCGCGGTGGACTATAAAGTGTCGTTGCGCATTGCTGCCTATATGGTGGCCATTGACAAAGTGGCTAAGACTTACAAATTCCGCGGAGGTTTCTAATCCTTTACATGAAGGATTTGTTATGAGTTAAGGGTTTGCGCCCGTACCTTTGCAAATTAATTCAATGATCATGACCATTCACCGAGAAGGCCGCACGTTGCTATTTGTATTGCTGGTAGTTTTTTTTGCACTTAATTGGGCCATTTCCTATTTCCTTCCCGAGGCTACAGTGATACAAAATATCGGTATTGGTGCAAGTGTTATTTTTTATCTGATCATTCTTCAATTCTTTCGTATACCCATTTTTGAAGTTCAGAAAGATCCTAAGAACGTATTAGCTCCTGCCGATGGCAAAGTGGTGGTGATTGAAGAGACCGAAGAAGGTGAATATTTGAAATCGCGAAGAAAGCAAATCTCGATTTTCATGTCGCCCATTAATGTGCACATCAACCGCATGCCTGTGGCAGGGTCTGTTTCTTATTTTAAATATCATCCTGGAAAATACCTGGTGGCATGGCATCCCAAATCAAGCACAGAAAACGAGCGTACCACCGTGGTGGCGAAAATGAATAATGGAACTGAGATTCTATTCAGACAAATAGCCGGTGCTCTGGCACGCAGAATAAAATGGTATGTAAAAGAAGGACAACAGCTCGATCAGGGAGATGAGTTCGGCTTTATTAAGTTTGGATCTCGTGTTGACATTTTCTTGCCATTGGACGCGAAAGTGACTGTGAAGATTGGAGAAGTCACTAAGGGAGGTAAGACCATTATCGCTGAATTGTAACTACCTATTCAGGTAATAAAAATGCCGCTTTTCAAAAATTGACTCATGAGGGGGTATAATCACTATTCAAATGATTAGCTTTCGGAATTGAATTTTGCACAATTAGTAGGATCATAGTTTATCAGATAACTCATCATAACTTTTATGAGTATTAACCTCAATTTAAAGTTTGCCAATAAGCAACAAGAATTTTTTACTACGCTCAATCAGCGTGTAAATCTATATTTCAAAACGAATAACATCGAGCGCACGGGCAATGCCGAGATGGTTATCAAAACCATCGCCATGTTTTCGATTTACTTCATTCCCTATTTCGTGTTGATCTCAGGGGTTGTCTCCAATTCCTGGGGCATGCTGGGGCTGTGTGTAATCATGGGATTTGGTTTGGCCGGCATCGGCCTTTCGATTATGCATGATGCCAACCATGGATCTTATTCCAATAAACCCTGGGTAAATAGCTTATTAGGGCTTTCACTTAACCTGGTGGGTGGCCACGATACCAACTGGAAGGTTCAACATAACGTGTTGCATCACACGTACACCAATGTGCACGAGGTGGATGAAGACATCAGTCCACGCGGCATCATCAGAATGGCACCGGGATCCAAATGGAAACCTATTCATAAATTTCAACACTACTATGCTTGGTTCTTCTATGGCTTCATGACTTTGGTGTGGGTGATCCAAAAAGATTTTGATCGATTGATCACCTATCAAAAAGAAGGACTCCTGAAAAAGCAACGCACCTCAGCTACAAAAGAATGGACCATTATGGTGATCACCAAAATAGTTTATTATACCTACATCGTGGCCGTTCCCATGTTGCTGATTGGTGTATCATTTGGTCAGGTGGTCATTGGTTTTTTTGTGATGCATTACATTGGAGGATTTATACTAGCGATGATATTTCAACCTGCACACGTAGTGGAAGGAACAGATTACCCTATGGCTGATGAGCATGGAAACCTCGAAAACAACTGGGCTATTCATCAACTTCGGACTACAACGAATTTTGGTCATCGTGCTAAATTTTTCTCCTGGTATGTAGGTGGGCTTAATTATCAGGTGGAGCATCATCTGTTTCCAAATATCTGTCATGTTCACTATCGCGAAATAGCGAAGATTGTAGAACAGACTACGAAAGAATTTGGCTTGCCGTATAAGACCAAGGAAACCTTTAGGGAGGCTGTTGTTGCTCATGCAAAACAGTTAAAAATTCTCAGCGAGAAACCTAAGCCTGCTATGGCAACGGTGACTTCTGTTGCCGCCTGATTAACTTCTCAGTTGAGTATTTCTTTAAGCACGGCTAAGGATTTCATTTCTCCGAACCCATCAGAATAAGTTTGATAAAACCGTAGTAACACAGCCAGGATATTTTTTCTTTGCGGATAGGTTAATGGAATATCAATGTGATAATCCAAGGTGAGGAATTTATTGAGCGCTATCTCTTCGTCATCACTTATCATTCGTCCTCCTAATACCTCACTGGAAAGCTTTGGGCCAAAGCCCAGGTGCTTACTCAGGCCAATCAAAAATATCAGATGAAAATTTTCAGGATGTTGAAGTGTGTCCAGGTAGATCAATGAATCGGCAATGAAATTAAAAATATCCTGTGCGTGACTCTGCTCCTTCACCGATTTATTTAATACTTCATTGATAAACATGGCAATAGTAGCCTTGCGCACATCTCCATTGATGTATTGATAAGGATGAAAGCATTTCACTTCCTTGATGTGCATGATGCCTGCATTTTCTTTGTGATACACCACCATCTCCAATAAAGTCAATGGCTGAAATAAAGCAATCTTGCTTTTGCGGGAATTAGACCTCACGCCCTTGATCATATAGCTCTGCAATCCAAACTGCTCGGTAAATATGTTGGCGATAATGGAGGTTTCTCCAAATTTTACAAACCTGAAAACAATTCCGCGGGTTTTCTGAAGCACGTTTACGTATTACGATTTTTCATGCCCTCCACAAATGACTGGCGACTGCGGGCTTCATACGTGTCTTTTTCTCCCAGCATCACCTGTGATGTGCTGGCGTTTAATCGGAAAGAAAACGATGCTAACTGACCGGTCTCTGCGCATATCGCATGTACCTTCGTTACAAATTCCGCCACAGCGAGTAATTGAGGCATGGGGCCAAAGGGGTTTCCTTCAAAGTCCATATCAAGACCGGCAATAATAACACGCTTGCCGCTATTGGCTAAGGTATTGCACACTTCAATGATTGATTCATCAAAAAACTGAGCTTCATCAATTCCCACCACGTCACAATCACCAGCCAGAAGTAAGATATCATTTGCAAAATTTACAGGTGTTGATCTGATTTCGCGCTCATTGTGCGATACAATCTTCTCAACATGATAACGCGTATCTACCTTCGGTTTAAAAATCTCCACCTTCTGTCGAGCAATGAGTGCCCGATTTAATCTTCGGATCAATTCTTCTGTTTTGCCTGAAAACATGCACCCACAAACCACTTCAATCCAACCGCTGCGGCCACCGGCTTTCGATCTTCCTAAGTGAGGTTCAATAAACATACTTGCAATTTAGGATTTGAAAAGTAGATACAACCACAGTTAAACGGGGATTTTAGAAGGTATACTCCATGTGAGGCATCTTACTTTCTTCGGGAATGCGAATGCGGCAAGAACCCAAGACTCGTGCCTGGCAAGCCATTCGTTCATTTTCTGCCAGTTGGCCGAGGTCACGATATCTTATTTCTGCAGAAGTTAGTCGCGAAAGCTGGCTCAGGCCTTCTACCACAATCATCTTGCAGGTGGTGCAACGTCCTTTGCCTCCACAAGCGTGCATCCAATCAATGAAGTGATCCTGAACAACCTCCAACAGGGACTTGGATGGGTCAACTTCCAATAGTTCTTTTTGAGCCAAATTTTCAATCACTATCTTTACCATGGAGACCAATTTAAATCCGTTAACTTCGTTTCTAAACAAGATTACTGAAAATTCTTACTCATGGACGAAAAGATTAGTTTGAAAGCTGTAGATCATTATGCACAGCAATATGCACAGCACCTCGTCAATTCGTTTTTCTCAAAAAAAAATAAGATAACGGGCCCAGAAATACTTCAATTGTCGGAAGTGAAACAGGTGAACTTTTTTGTCGTTCGAGATCTGCTTTTGGCCTGGAAAAAAGAGAGTGAAAAATTAAAGAGCCCGTATTTTGATTATGATTCCAGAGAGGTGAGTGAAGCTCTCGTGGCATTTCAAAATAGTCTAAGCAATCATATTTTAATCGGTAAGCAAGACTTTCTTCCGTTGCTGACAAAAGCGGTAAACCAAACTATCTATCTCATTCTTGATCCTTACGATTTTTATTCTGACACATTGGATAAAAAAGAAGCCGAGTCAATTAATGCATCCGATTTAAGAAATGATGTAAAGTATATTAAAATCAATCGCGCGCCACTTGAAAAATTAGCGACTCGTTTAGAAGAAAAAAAATTAGATGCTATTTCCGGCAACGAAGCATTCGCCATTTTGGATCAGATTCTGGAAGAAGTAAATTTTACTCCGGAAGAAGTTGAACCTTATCTTCAGTTGTTCAATCAGGCAGTACCTTTCAAAGTAGAGAGCTTTTACGAAACTAAGCCACCCGTTTCTCAAGCGCCTGTTTCAAAGCCTGAAATCATTGTTGCCTCGAACACTCCAAGAGCTGCCATACCTGCGGTACAGAAGGAAACTACAAAGCATACATTGGCCGATGATCTCGCCAAGAAAAAAATAGTTCGCCTCAAAAACAACCTTACTATCAATCAGAAGTTCATGTTTACCAAAATTCTGTTTCATGGTGATTTTGAAATCTTTTCTGAAGCCATTGAAAAACTTGATCGTTATGATAATCTATCGCAAGCGATGCGCTTTATTGAAGACGGTTACCCCCATTGGGACAAAGAAAGTGATGAATACCTTGAGTTTATTGAAATCGTTGAGAAGAGATTCAACGATTAAACACGCTGAAGCATTTGACTACGGTGCGCATCTAATTTCAAAAGCACAAAAAGGAGAATTGTAAAACTCCATAAAGAAGAACCTCCGTAGCTAAAAAACGGCAGAGGTATACCGATCACCGGGAAAATACCAATGGTCATCCCGATGTTCACCGCGAAGTGAAAAAAGAAAATAGTAGCCACAGAATACCCATAAGCCCGCGCAAACCTGCTTTTCTGTCGCTCGGCAATAAAAACCACCCGGAGTAAAAACGTAACGAATATCGCGATGACGATAAAGCTGCCAATCCAGCCATGCTCTTCACCGATCGTGCAAAAAATAAAATCTGTGCTTTGCGCGGGCACAAAGTCAAACTTGGTTTGCGTGCCTTCCAGAAATCCTTTGCCTACAAAGCCCCCACTGCCGATAGCAATTTTTGATTGGGTTACATTCCAATTTATTCCCATGGGATCAAAATTAGGATCTACCAAAGCTTCTAATCTCATTTTGTGCCGCACAGGCAAAATGTTATTAATAACATAATCAAATCCTTCAATCGTTAAAATAATCAGCAGCGCACCGGCACTTAATGCCCCTATTCGTTTCATCGTTCGTTTGCCAAAAAAAATAATGATTGTAAAAATCAAAACGATCACACCATACAAATACCATTGATTATCTACAATCAGTGTGAGTATGGCAATAGTTACCATAGAAATGCCAACAATCAAAAGAAATGGAGACATCCCTTCCCGATAAAAAACGAGCAAAAAGGAAGCAAACACAATAGCGGTTCCAAAATCTTTTTGCAATAAAACCAACCCCATAGGAATGATGATGACTATAAATAAGATCAACTGATTACGGAGATTATCCATTCTAAAACCAACCGAGCCGATGAATTTGGCTATTGTCATTGCCGTGATGAACTTTGCAAACTCAGAAGGTTGTAAACTAAATGAACCAATCGCAATCCATGCTTTATTACCACCTACTTCTTTGCCTATGATTGGCACCAGAATGAGTGCTAGTAATATAATGCCATAAAATAAATATGCGAATGTTTCATAGAATCGCATGTCGATTACAATAATTATGATAATGATCAGAAAGGAAGCTCCAATAAAAATGAGTTGCCTGCCTGAATTTAAAGAAAGATCCCAGATAGTCTGCTTTACTGATTCGTCATATACAGCAGCAAAAATGTTAAGCCACCCCATTACCATCATCAGCACATAGAGGAGCACAGCCACCCAATCTAACTTACCCGCTATGTCTTCTCCCCTATTCATTCAAACTTATTATTAAGCACGTACTGTTCAATCTGAGGTCGTTTGGTTTGGCCAAACAAATACTTTTCAATCATCAAACTCGCGATGGATGCTGCGGCACGAGCGCCCTGGCCAGCATCTTCAACATAAACTGAAATCGCAATCTTAGGATTATCACGTGGAGCAAATGCAATGAATACTGAATGGTCAAAAAGCGGTGGTGCATTTTCTACCGTACCTGTTTTTCCACAAACAATTACATCGGCAAGCCTTGCCCGTTGACCTGTTCCCTCCTCTACCACCTGTTGCATGGCATCCACTGCCACAATAAAGTATGATGAATCAATAGAAGTGTGATGGCGCTCGGTGTATTTAGGCAATGGCTTATTATTATTTCCAATTGCTTTTACCAAATGGGGTGTGTAATAATAACCACGATTGGCTATGGTCGCTGCAAAGTTTGCCATTTGAATAGGGACCACCAGATTTTCTCCTTCGCCAATAGCAATGGAATAAATATTAGAAAACTTCCAGGGCCTGTTTCGATAGGCGCGATCATAATAGGCCGGTGTAGGAATTAGTCCTGACTTCTCGTTAGGCAAATCGATTCCTAGCGGACCACCAAAGCCAAAACTCATAATATGTTTATCCCATTCGGCTAAACCAATGCGTGTGTCTTTGAATGGATCTTCCGATGCCCCCTGATTAAGCATGCGCCTAAGCACATTGTGAAAATAGGGGTTGCATGAATTGGCAATCGCTCCACGCAAATCTTCATTACTGTGTGCGCCATGGCAATTGATAATGGAGCGATCGCAACGAATGCGTGTTTCCGGTGTGATCACTTTTTCCTGCAGGGCAGCCATGGCTTGTGCGATTTTAAAAATCGAACCGGGCCGATATTGTGCCATGAGCGGTCGGTTAAACAATGGCTTTAGCGAATCGGAGTTGATCAACTTAAAGTTAGTGCTGTAGCTCTTTCCTGTTAGTAAGGTAGGGTCATAAGATGGTCCGGAAACTAATGACAATATCTCTCCCGATGAGGGTTCAATGGCCACGATACTACCAGACTTCCCTTTCATTAAATACTCGCCATACAATTGCAAATCAATATCGATACCGGTAACCAGATTTTGGCCAGGCACAGAAAGGGTATCATACTTTCCATCACCAAACGAACCCTTCTCGATACCTTTTACGTCACGAAGTTTAAATCGAACACCACGCTTTCCTCTCAGTTGCTCTTCATAAAATGCTTCAATGCCACTTTGCCCGATATAATCGCCTTGTCGATAGATTTTTGTTTTGTCACGGTCGAGCTGATTTTTATTGATTTCGCTTACATAGCCGAGCCCATTAGCCAATGCCGTAGATGAATAAGCACGGGTGGTGCGGGCCTGAATATAAAAGCCCGAAAATTCATCCATCTGATCTTGTACCCGTGCAAAATCAATATTAGAAAGCTGATCCAAAAAAAGCGTTGGCTTAAAACGAGAATACTCCTTAAGCGCTTTCATCGCTTGGAATTTTGCTCTTAACTCAACACGCGACATCCCAAACACTTCACAGAATTTAGCGGAGTCAAATTTCTTGATGTCTTTAACAATTACGTCAATGTCATATTCTGGAGTATTATAAACGATCAGCTTATTATTACGATCGTAGATGAGTCCACGAAAAGGATATTCCACGTGCCGGAAAATGGCATTGCCCTCTGCCATTTCAGCATAACGGTTATCCAAAACTTGAATGAAGAAAAGCTTAATAAGGAAAATTAACCCAACCAATACGAACACGATCTGCAATATTTCTTTGCGTGAATCATTCATATTTTTCTTCGTTGCGGAACAAGAAGCTGTAAAAAGATAATCACGATCATGGTAAATAGCAGACTACCCATAATCTTCAGCATTGTAAACCAAAACATATCAAAACCGGAAGCTTCCAGAAAGAAGAGAACGAAATGGTGAATAAAAACCAGTGGAATAGTATATACCAAAAACCATTGAATACCATTAGTCGCTATGGTGGGTGTGTTCCCTGTATCATATCCGCCCTGTGGGGTTATTACTGATAGCCAATGGTTGCGCAGATAACTCATCAAAACAGTAGCAAATGCATGCATCCCGATACTGCTGTAAAAAATATCGATGGTAAATCCTAAAAGGAATCCTACTAAAATGGTAAGGGTTGTGCTGAACTCAAAAGGAAGCGAGAGGATGAATACCACATATAAAAAACAAAAGGCAGAATTAAATAGCACCAGGTTTTTCAATAGCATAGCCTGGACGAATACGTATACAAGAAACAGGACGATATGAACAAGTCCGGATCTAATCATCGTATCTCACTTATAGTAACGCGCTCCAACGAATCTCTTTCATTCTTTAAATTACTTTTCACTAATTCCACAAATGATAACTTGCTAAAGTCCTGGGCTAGTTCAACGCGAATATCCCAAAAAGGAGCTTCACCACTTAAGTTGGCACTATGAATAACACCTACTAAAACACCTGTCGGAAAAATTGAATTATATCCTGAGGTAAGCACCGTGTCGCCAACAGATGGGTTTGCATGGCGCGGAATATACCGAAGACTGGTGAAGCGCATATCCGATCCATCCCATTGCGCTGTTCCAAAATAATCCTTCTGCTTAACAATGCACGAAACCATCTCATCGGTATGCAGGAGTGAAATCAAAACAGCAAAGTGATCGGATACTGATTTTACCTTACCTACAACACCCATTGAACTAATGGCAGCCATACCCGGTTCGATACCATCTGATTTTCCTTTGTCGACCGTAATGTAGTTTTTATAAAACCCTGTTGAGTTGGAAAACACTTTCGCGTCAATAAACTCAAATTTATTTTTCATCAATGGATCTTTAATTTCCGGAACTTGATCTGCAAAGATTCGCTGATTGCGTTGCTCTAACGCGGTGCGTAAGATGGCGTTTTCCTCAGCCAGATCTCTATTAATCGTTCGGAGTGAAAAATATTCTCTGACTCCTTGAGAAAAGCCAAGAACATTGGCCGCCATACGATTAGAAGAATTAAAATAAGTAGAACTCTGAAATCGATTATTTTCTACGATCAGCCAAATGCAAGTCAACTCAAGAAATAGAAACGTAAAGAAAGCACGATACTCGTAAATAAACTTTAAGAGCCTCTCCATTCATTATGTCATCAAAACCTTTCTGTATTTATCCAGATTCTTTAACGCTGCGCCAGTACCTCTCACCACAGCTCTCAAAGGATCATCGGCTACGTGAATAGGTAATTTTGTTTTTAAGGAAAGTCGTTTGTCAAGACCACGCAACATGGCACCTCCACCTGTCAGATAAATTCCCTGCTCATAGATATCTGCTGAAAGTTCAGGAGGAGAAAGTTCAAGTGCTTTTAGTACTGCCTCTTCTAATTTGGAAATAGATTTATCGAGCGCGAATGCGACTTCTGAATAGGAAATCTTAATTGTTTTAGGAATACCCGTCATTAAATCACGACCACGGATTTCATAATCTTCAGGACCATCATCTAATTCAGTAAGTGCCGATCCTACTTCAATCTTAACCCGCTCAGCAGAGCGTTCACCGATCAACAGGTTATGTTGTCTGCGCATGTAATCCAGGATGTCGCGATTAAAAGTGTCGCCCGCAATTCGTATGGATTGATCACACACAATTCCTGAAAGGGCAATCACAGCAATATCAGTAGTTCCTCCACCGATATCCACAATCATGTTACCTATCGGCTCTTCAATGTCAATTCCAATTCCAATCGCTGCTGCGATAGGTTCGTGAATCATGTATACTTCTTTTGCGTTGGCATGTTCTGCGGAATCTCGCACGGCACGTTTTTCAACTTCTGTGATTGCCGAAGGAATACAAATAACCATGCGTAAAGAAGGTGGAAAAAGTCTACGCCCTGTGTCAATCATTTTAATCATTCCACGAATCATCATCTCGGCAGCATGAAAGTCTGCAATCACACCTTCCTTTAAAGGACGAATCGTTTTAATATTATCATGAGTCTTTTCATGCATTTGCATAGCCTCGCGGCCAATGGCAAGTACTTTACCTGTTGTTCGATCAAGCGCGATGATTGACGGCTCATCTACTACCACTTTATCTTTGTGAATGATTAGCGTATTGGCAGTTCCAAGGTCAATCGCAATGTCACTGGTGAAAAAATCAAAAAGTCCCATTCGTTACCCCTCTTGGTATAGTTAAATAAAACACGAAATTACAGAAATATTCCGTGGATTTTTAAGCCAATTCCGTTGAAAAACTTAAACGCATTAATGCTTGAAGTGACGTGTGCCTGTAAACACCATGGCCATGTTATTGCGATCACAATAATCGATTGAGTCCTGATCTTTGATTGAACCACCTGGCTGGATCACCGCTTCTATACCATGTTGATGCGCAATCTCTACACAATCCGGAAAAGGAAAGAAAGCATCCGAGGCCATCACGGCTCCTGTAAGATCAAAACCAAATGCGCCTGCTTTCTCAATCGCTTGCTTTAATGCATCGACACGACTGGTTTGACCAACGCCACTGGCAAGCAGTTGACCATTTATTGCCAGAATGATGGTGTTCGACTTCGTATGCTTGCAAATCTTGCTAGCGAAAAGCAATGCATCCACTTCTTCGGAGGAAACACTGCGCTTCGTTACTTGTTTCAGATCTGTTTTTGAATCTGTCTTTAAATCCAGATCCTGCTCAATCACACCGTTAAGCAAACTCTTGAATTGCTTAGTGGCTGTGAGTGGCTGCTTTTGCTTCAGGATGATTCTGTTCTTTTTCGATTTGAGCAGATCAAGGGCAGCTGAATCAAATTCAGGCGCAATCAAAATCTCAAAGAATAACTTATTGATTTCTTCGGCTGCAGCCAGATCAATTTTTTGACTTGAAGCCAAAACACCTCCAAAGGCAGAAATCGTATCAGCCTGAAATGCTTTAAGGTAGGCTTCTTTAATTGTTGATCCGATGGCTACTCCGCATGCATTGGTGTGTTTGATGATGACAAAAGCTGTCTCTCCGACAAACTCTTTTACAAGATTAATCGCTGCATCAACATCCACCAGGTTGTTATAAGAAAGCTCCTTGCCATTCAGCTGATCGAAAAGACTCTTCATATCACCAAAAAATACTCCTTGCTGGTGAGGGTTCTCTCCATAGCGTAAAACTTTACCTTGCTTAATGCTGGCCTTAAAAGTGGAAATACCCTGCTCGTGGTTAAAGTAACTAAAGATAGCCGCATCATAATGTGAGGTTACATCAAACGCCCTGGCGGCAAAACGCTTTCTATCGGCCAGTTCTGATGAACCATTCTTTGCTTTAAGCAATTCGAGTAACTCTAGGTATTGAGTGCGCGCAGAAATAATCAATACATCGCTGAAATTTTTTGCGGCTCCACGAATCAACGAAATACCACCGATGTCAATTTTCTCGACCATGTCTTCTTCTGAGCCACCTTTGGCCACGGTTTCTTCGAAAGGATATAAATCAACAATCACTAAATCAATCGCACCAATATTGAACTGGCTGGCTTGTTTTAAATCTCCGACATCGTCTCTTCGGTAAAGGATTCCACCAAAAACAGCAGGGTGAAGCGTTTTCACCCGTCCTCCGAAAATGGATGGATAGCCCGTGAGCTTCTCTACCGGGATTACCTGGTAGCCCAGTTTTTCTATGAAATCCTGAGTGCCTCCGGTAGAAACAAATTCTACTCCTTCTTTTGCCAATTCATGGATGATGGGCTCCAGGTTATCCTTATAATAAACTGAAATGAGTGCGCGCGAAATTTTCTTGGAAGACATGCTATTGAATTGAGGTGCAAAAATGCAGCAATTAAATTTTGCACGCAAAGACACCCAGAACGTAAAGCTGTTTTCTTTGTCTTTTACTTAGCGATCTTTATGTCTTAGCCTGCAATTAAAAATGAAACTCTTCCTTCACCTCGAACTTCGTCCATGGCAAAACAGTGGTTATGAAAAGCCATTGCTATCGTTTGCTTCTTCACTTTCCAGTGATGTGATCGGAACCGAAATTGACAATCAATCGGAAGGATCCATTGTGGATGTGGCTACAAAACTCTGCAGCCAGATGAGCCAGATTTTTATTTTAATTCAGGCACAACCTGAGGAATCTATTGGATCGACCTTAAAATTATTGAATTACCTGCTTCGAAATGAGCAACAGGTTCACACCATCGTATTATCTGGAAATCATGAACAAGCTGAAAAATTGCTTCGCACGCTTGATCAGCGATTTAAAAAGGAAGATGATCAGGAAAAAATTAAGGAATGGATTAAAGATTTTGCGTTAGCTCAATCCGTGTAAGTGGTCGCGTTCTTCATATTCCTCGGATTCGATGGTGAAATCATCGGCATCCAAAAAAGCTGGAAACTTATCGCGATACGATTGAAGTGCATGAGCATTTAACGACAAAGTCTTTATCGCCTCTACCCCTTCTACCGAAAAGAATGAATCTCCTTTAGGGCCAATAAACGCAGAGTGTCCGTTATATTCGATGCCATTGCCATCTAACCCAACGCGGTTAACACCAACTGTATAACTTAGATTTTCAATGGCTCTGGCTTTCAATAATGTTTCCCACGCTGTTGATCTCACCATGGGCCAATTGGCTACATAAACGAGCACATCATAGGCTGGTTTTTTCAAAGAAGGATTCCATCTGTTGCGGCTCCAAACGGGGAAACGCAAATCGTAACAGATCAAAGGACAAATTCTCCACCCTTTCCAATGACCTACTAAAAGACTCTCGCCCGGTGTGTAAACTTGATTTTCTTCCGCCATGCGAAAAAGGTGACGCTTATCGTAGGTTTTAAAATTGCCTCCGGGCTCCATCCACAACAAACGGTTATAAAACCGATCGTGTACATTGGCAATAAAACTTCCTAAAATCAAAGCTCCGGTTTGGTCTGCCATCTGCTTCATCCACTTGAAGGTGCGCATATTCATGTGCTCGGCCAGCTTGGGGGCATTCATGGTGAAGCCGGTCGTAAACATTTCGGGAAGCACAATCATATCGGTAGAACCACCAATCTGCCATATTCTTTCTTCAAACATGGCCAGGTTGGCTGTGCTATCTTCCCAATGAAGATCTGCTTGAATAATGGTGATTTTTAAATCCTGCATAATGACCGTGGAACGGACTGCAAAGAAAGCAATACCATCGCAAATATTGAACCCCTGAGAAAAGAAAACCCTTAAAGTTTTCTTAGGATGGCTCCTGCCCTTTCCAGCGTATCTTCGCCTTTGGCAAAGCAAAATCTCAACAACTTGTGATCGGCTCTATCATGATAAAATGCCGAAACGGGTATCGGAGCGAGTTTTTTCTCCTTCGTCATCCACTCTGCCATTTCAAATTCATTCAAATCAGAAACCGATTCGTACGATAAAAGCTGGAAATAGCTGCCATAACTTGGGATCGGTTTCAGAGAAGAACCTTTTATCTGACCAAGGAAGAAATCACGCTTTCGCTGATAAAATGTGCCCAGATGAAGATAATTATCCGGATTGGCGAGGTGCTCAGCAAAAGCCAGTTGCACCGGTGTGTTTACACTGAATGTGATAAACTGGTGAGCCTTGCGGATTTCTCTGGTGAGATTTTCGGGAGCGACAGTGTAACCAACCTTCCAGCCCGTGGCGTGAAATGTTTTTCCAAACGAAAACACAGCAATACTTTGAGATGCCAGGGCAGGGAACTTCAACACGCTTTGATGCTCCTTCTGATCGAAAATGATTCGCTCGTAGACTTCGTCACTCAACACAATCAAACCATATTCGAGCGCCAGTTTTTCGAGCTCTTTTAGATCCGATTCCGACATTACCGATCCTGTTGGATTATGAGGCGTATTGATCATAATCATTTTGGTGCGAGGCGTAATCTTATCGCGCACTTCCTGCCAATCGACTGAAAAATTTGGCAGTTTCAACTTAATGTGCACAGGAATTCCTCCATTCAAACGAATAGAAGGATCATACGAATCGTAAGCAGGATCAAATACGATTACTTCATCGCCTGCTTTCACTAAAGCGGTTATCGAAGAATAGATTGCCTCAGTGCCACCAGCCGTTATGATCACTTCATTTTCAGGATCCGTTGGACGATGGTACGTTTTTGTAACTACTTCTGCGATAGATTGTTTTAGTGCTGGCGCTCCGGGCATGGGTGAATATTGGTTGTGCCCGGCTTTCATATTTTTATAAATGAGCTCGATCAACTCTTGCGATACTGGAAAATCAGGGAATCCTTGTGAAAGATTGATGGCTCCATATTCCAATGCCATGCGAGACATGACTGTGAAAATGGATGTGCCTACTTCAGGAAGACGGGATTGTATATTCAAGGTTCCAGGTTAAAAAAATTGTTGAATTACTTTCTCAAAGGAGCCAAAATCCTGTACTCAGTATCTACATCTCCCTTGCTGATACTGGCAAGCTTACCCTTAAGCATCCTCTTCTTTAAAGGAGTGAGGTAATCTATAAACAACTTGCCTTCAATGTGATCATATTCATGTTGAATGATCCGCGCCTTCATGCCCGTAAAGGTTTCTTCCTTCGGCTTCCAGCTTTCATCAAAATATTTCACTTTAATTTTTTCTTTACGGGATACATCCTCGCGAATGTTGGGGATACTTAAACAACCTTCTTCAAATTCCCACTCCGTGCCGGTTTCGGTTAAAATCACCGGATTAATAAATGCCTGCTTAAAATCCTTGAGTGTTGGTTCTTCATCTAATGCAGTGCCATCCACTACAAAAAGGCGAACGCTTTTGCCAATTTGGGGAGCCGCCAAACCAATGCCATGGGCAGCATACATGGTTTCATACATATCAGCCAACAACTGCATCAAATCCGTTCCTTTCTGGATATCTGCCGCTCTTTTTCGCAACACGGCATCGCCATACACTACGATAGGATAAATCATGATCTTTTCTATTGAAATCGAAATGTAATATTAATCAATATTAGCCCGATTTTTACTGGAACACATTCCTAAATAGGACTGATTAAGTCGGAAAAAGTTTAAATCGTTAAAATCACTGCATGTAGGATTGAAGGATGATTACAGCGCTTATTTTGTCTACGTTCCCTTTCACCTGGCGGTCTTTCTTCTTCATGCCTCCATCAATCATCGCCTGCTGGGCCATGGAACTGGTGAAGCGCTCATCCACCGTTTGTATCGGCTTCTCCGGGAAAGTGGTTTTAAATTTCTCAACGAACTTGCGCACCTCCGGGGCTATCTCTGAGTCGGTATTATTGAGTCGCTTGGGCATACCAATGATTACCCTCTCCACCTCTTCAGCTTGAAAGTATTTTTTGAGATAATCGATGAGCTTTGGTGTTTCTATCATATCCAACGCGGTCGCGATGATGCGCAGCGGGTCGGTAACGGCAAGCCCCGTGCGTTTTGTTCCAAAATCTATTGCCAGAATTCTGCCCATTAAAAATTACTAGTTAAAAACATGATTAATTAAAACGGGCCTTGTCAAAAAACTTCTTCTTTACAACGCTCTCCAGCGACATGGCCT
This sequence comes from Bacteroidota bacterium, assembly GCA_947470895.1. GTDB lineage: Bacteria > Bacteroidota > Bacteroidia > Cytophagales > Cyclobacteriaceae > ELB16-189. The sequence goes on along the minus strand of CANIVF010000001.1, from coordinate 85,718 downwards.
TTGGAAACAATATTTCATTTTCAATACGAGCATGGTCCTGCAGCACTTTTTCAAAAGAGATGAGTTCATAATAAATCACTTTCACATGCAGGGGTGCATCGGGAGTGATATGATAGCCCTTTGTGATCCTCCTTATACCTTGCATCTCATCGTCATGAACTTCATGCTCCATCGCACATTTTTGCAAGGAATGTTTCTCCATCATATCGTAGAGCCTAGAGGGATTATAATCACCTCTTGAGGCCTTCTCCAGCATGCGGATATATTTGAACAAGGTGTCCTCCTCTTCATAAATGTGATGGATAAAGTCTTCTAAAAACAGTGGAAAGAGTGTTTTCAAATCCTTCTCTACAGAATCATATTCTTTATGATTTGCTTTAAAGCTCTCGACCAACCTCCCGATATAAGGAAGTTTATGTTTTACGAACAGAAAGTGTGCATGCTTCAGGTACTCCATGATCAGGTCTACCGGGTAATTCATTAAAGGAAGATCAGTCGATCCCTTGAAGTTTTCTCCGGGCGATTCCAGTTCTCGGATAACAGTATCTACCACTAGTCCTTTTTCATGACAAACCTGTTCCAAAGTGTGCTCGGGAAAATCAAAAAACCGGATGCCGAAATAATACAAAATATGAGCGCGCAGGTTATCCTGGTCTACAAGCTCAGCAATTCGTGTACGTCTCAGCGTTTCTTTTTCCATTTAAAAAGTAAATATAGTAAACGTCACTACCGAAAATCTAACCCTAACAATTAATTTGGCGCTCCGTTAGATGAATTAATTTACAGCAAGATAGACTATGGAGGAGAAGAAGAATTCAAATTACCAGATCGGCTTGCCGCTTATTTTGTTCATTGGCCTTGCGGCAGGGGTGTTGATTGGGGCCAGCCTGACCAATAGAAGTGGTTCCGGTGATGTGGGTGATGAAGTTCAGAAAATGAGAGAAGTGCTTAGTCTGATCAAAAACGAGTATGTAGACACGGCAAATACTGAAGTACTGGTGGAGGACGCCATTGAGCACATGCTCGGAAAACTAGATCCGCACTCCTCTTATATTTCAGCCAAAGATATCGTGGAGGCAAACGAAGATCTGCGGGGAAATTTTGAAGGCATTGGCATTGAGTTTAATATTTTTCATGATACGCTGGTAGTCGTTTCGGCTCTTAGTGGTGGACCATCCGAAAGCGTAGGGCTGAGATCGGGGGATAAGATCATTAAAGTGGGTGATAAGAATATCGCTGGAATTGGTCTCTCAAACCGCGATGTACAAACTCATCTGAAAGGCCCCAAAGGCACAGAAGTTAAAATTGAAGTATTAAGAAAAAGGATTGATAAACCGATTGTGTTTACCATCGTTCGCGACAAGATACCTCAGTTTTCAGTAGATGCGTCTTACATGCTTGATCATGAAGTGGGTTATATCAAAGTAAATCGGTTTGCACAAACCACCTACTCGGAAGTAAAAGAGGCCATGGTTAAACTTCAGAAAGAAGGGATGAAAAAATTGATCCTCGACTTACAAGGAAACCCTGGCGGTTACATGGATCAGGCCATTAATATTGCCGATGAGTTTCTCCCCAAAGGCGAGAAAATTGTTTTCACCAAGGGGCAGGAAGAAAAGTATAACGAAAATGCGTTTGCCTCTGAGCAAGGTGATTTTGAACGTGGTGACCTGATTGTGCTGGTGAATGAAGGCAGTGCTTCAGCTTCTGAGATTGTAGCCGGAGCTCTTCAAGATAATGATCGCGCGTTAGTTGTTGGTCGTAGGTCCTATGGAAAAGGTCTCGTTCAACGGCCTTTTGATTTAAATGATGGATCGGAAGTTCGCTTAACGATTTCGCGCTATTATACACCCAGTGGTCGTTCTATTCAAAAGCCATATGATAACCTGGATGAATATGATAAGGATTTAATGCAACGTTATAAAAAAGGTGAGTTCTTTTCTGCCGATAGTATTCAGTTTAATGATTCGCTGAAATTTGAAACCACCCATGGCCGTTCGGTATACGGAGGCGGTGGAATCATGCCAGATTATTTTGTTCCGTTGGATACAACCAGTAGTAGCAAATATTTTAATCAGCTTTTCAACGCAAACATTCTGCGCGAATATGCTTTTGGGTATGCCCATGAAAATAAAAGCGGTCTGAGAGAAAAAGGCTATCCGGATTATCTTCAGCATTTTGAGGTATCTCAATTCATGATTAATGAGATTGTTGACATGGGGCGCAAAAATAAAATTGAACCTGATTACAAAGATCTGAAAAAAAATAAGAGGCTGTTTCATATCTACATCAAAGCAGAAGTGGCTCGCAATGTGTGGGGAAATGAAAGTTTTTATCCTATCTTCAATGAAACAAATGAAGTGCTTCAGCAAGCGATCAAACTATTCGATCGCATTCCTGAATTGAATAAAAGCAAGATGTAAGAAAACTAATTCTTACGACCTCATCTCTACGGTTTTAAACCAGACGGGTTGAGGTCTTTTTTTGTACTTTCACTGTACCATTTCGCATTAATCATTTTGACCATGTACTACCATCGCCTTGGAAATATTCCGCATAAGCGTCATACACAATTCAGACAACCCGATGGCAGTTTATACAAAGAAGAACTTGTGAGTTCGGAAGGGTTTTCAGGAATCTACTCCAACCTGTATCATATCAATCCGCCCACACGAATCAAAGCCTTAAAAGATCCTGTGAAGTATGGGGCCAAAATCATTCAGGATTACGCGCTCAGGCAAATCCACCTCAACACATCTAAAGTAACTACTACCGGAGACGATTATATATCTGCGCGCAAAGTACTGTTTGCCAACAGTGATTGCTCCATTTCCATTTGCTCACCATCACAACGCAACATGGATTACTTCTACAAAAATGCTGAAGGTGATGAAGTGATTTACCTTCATGATGGCACTGGTGTGCTCATTTCTCAGTTCGGAAAACTCGATATCCGACAAGGAGATTATGTGGTGATACCACGTACGGTTATTTATAAACTTAAGTTTGAAGAAGGGCCGCTTCGTTTATTGATCATCGAAGCTGCGTCTCCTGTCGAAACAGTAAAGCGCTATAGAAACCAGCTCGGCCAGCTTGGTGAGCATTCACCTTATTGCGAACGCGACATTCGTCCTCCACATGAATTGATCACCGACACCAGTAAGGGTGAGTTTCTTATAAAAATAAAAAAGCAAGGATACCTCCATCACTACGTTTATGATTACAGTCCGCTGGATTTAGTGGGATGGGATGGATTCCTATGGCCTTATGCATTTTCTATTCATGACTTCGGACCCATCACAGGTCGCATTCATCAACCCCCACCTGTGCATCAAACTTTTCAGGCACACAATTTTGTGATCTGTTCCTTCGTGCCACGATTGTTTGATTATCATCCTCAGGCAATCCCTGCACCTTACAATCACAGCAATATCGATAGTGATGAAGTACTCTATTATGCCGAGGGAAATTTCATGAGTCGCAGAGGAATAGAGCGAGGTTCGTTCACCTTGCATCCCGGTGGATTACCACACGGGCCTCATCCTGGCACTGTAGAAAAAAGCATTGGTGCAAAAGAGACCCGCGAACTGGCCGTAATGATTGATACCTTCCGTCCACTTTTCCTTACGGAAGATTCATTACAGTTCCTTGATCAAAATTACCCGATGAGTTGGACAGACAATTCCGATGGTACATTTCACGAAGTGAATACTCCTTAACTTTAATTGAAATTTTTAACCTATGAAAAATATAATAATACTCGTTCTGGTCTTTAACAGTTTTGTACTAATGGCACAGGATATTTCTGGTGCATGGCAAAGCGGAACAGAAGAAAATCGTTCTACGATGATTGTTGCCGGAAAATTCTTTTCCGTGGCAGTGTATAATTTAAAGGACAAAACTTATACCGGCAATTTTGGTGGTCAATACCGCATTGAAAAAAATCAATTCATTGAGATTCAGGAATTCAATACCATGAAGACTGAGTCCATTGGTATTGAACAGCGTGTTGACCTGAAAATTGAAAAAGATAAGTTGATTTTTAAGACAGGTGAAGTAACTCATGTATTTATCCGCATTGACGCTGGCAAGCCAGGTGAGCTTTCTGGCGCGTGGCTATTCACTGCCCGCATGACAGCGTCTGGGATTGAAAAAAGGACACCCGGTGCGAGAAAAACCATGAAGATACTTTCGGGCACACGGTTTCAGTGGATTGCTTATAACAATGAGACCAAAGAATTTTTTGGTACAGGTGGTGGCACGTATACCACAACCGATGGTAAGTATACCGAAACCATCGAATTCTTTTCAAGAGATAATAGTCGCGTAGGAGCCAAACTGGAGTTTAACTATGCACTAGAAGATGGCCAGTGGCGTCACAGTGGCAAGAGCAGTAAAGGAGATCCCATGGATGAAGTTTGGTCGCAACGCGAAAAGATTGGAATCTGATTTTAATAAATATCCATTGAATACATTTTCACTCCCCATACAAGTTCGCTGGTCCGACATTGACCAGAATCGTCATCTCCGTCATTCTGCCTATTATGATTACGGAGCTACGGTGCGTATCGATGGCTTTTCACAACATGGTCTCACCAATCTGAAGTTTGAGGAGCTGCGCATAGGTCCGATCTTATTTAGAGAGGAGGCTCTTTTTAAACGGGAGATAAAATTTGAAGACCGTGTTACGGTCGACTTGGCCGTTACTAAAGCAACACCTGATTTTTCACGATGGAGTGTGCACCATCATTTCTATAAAGAAGACGGAACCATTGCTGCCATCATAAACCTGGACGGAGCATGGATGGATATCCTGGCAAGAAAGCTTGCTGTGCCTGATGCCTTCATTCAAAGTGTGTTTGATGATTTTCCAAAGTCATCTGATTTTGAGCAAATCATACTTAAGAAAAAGTAATTATTGGGTTATCCAATCTTCAATCACTCGTGGATAATGAAGATGTTCGAGTCTTTGAACCTTCTCGGCAATTTCTTTGGGTGTGTCTGATTGATCAATGTCGCAAACAGCTTGAAATAAAGTTCTACCCTCATCATATTTTTCATCTACTTCATGAATAGTTATTCCAGTTTGTGAATCTTCCGAAGACCTCACGGCCTCATGCACTTTCATTCCATACATGCCCTTGCCTCCAAACTTTGGCAAAAGTGCCGGATGTATGTTTATGATCCTATGCCGAAATGCTTTAATCAAATAGGAAGGTATCAACCAGAGAAATCCAGCCAGCACAATGTGTGTTATTTCCGCTTCTTTCAACCATTGTAAAACTTCTTCGCTTTCGCGGAATTGCTCGCGGATAAAAACTTTAGTTTGGATTGAGAATTTTTTTGCGCGTTCCAGGCCAAATGCATCCGCATTATTACTCAGCAATAATTCTACTTTTATCGAAGGATGAGTTTGGAAGTGTTGAAAAATTGCTTCGGCATTTGAGCCACTGCCTGAAATAAAAATTGCTAATCGCGCCTGCTTCATTTAATAAATCAATTCACAAAAGCCATACTGATAATACCCAAAACCATGATCATCTTACACCACTGACTGAGCGTGTAAAAATTCCGTTTAGTATCCGCCCTCACCAGCACCAAGAAAAAAATACCCAGCGGGGCAAATAAGAAAACAAGGAAATAGTAAAAAGGCATCTGGGTGTAAATCGCATTAATCATAATGACCAACGATGAAAATAAGGCTAACAAAAAATACACAACTGCTTTTGTTTTGCGAATGCCCCAGATAATGGGGAGTGTTTTACATCCAAACGAATTATCGCCTTTAAGGTCTTCGATGTCTTTGATAATTTCGCGAACCAGCGTAATAAAAAAAGCAAAGAGCGAGTAGATGATGATAAAAGAATTATCCATATTGTATAGTAGGTTTACAAGCAAAATCGATAAGCCCGTAAGAAGGGCTACCATGAAATTTCCAACAAAAGGTTGACGCTTGAGATTGTTGGAATACCACCATAAAATAAAGGAAGAGAAGATGTGAATCAGACCTAATCTCCATCCCAATAAAAAACCGAGACCTACGCCTGAAAAGGAAAGCACGGAATGAAACAACAAGGCATATCTGCGACCAATTTCCTTTCCAATCACTACCCGGTCGGGCTTGTTGATTAAATCTATTTTAATGTCGTAATAATCATTAATGATGTATCCTGCACCGGCAATAATGGCGGTAGAAAAAGCCAGTACCATCAATTTCCAATCAAATAATAACTGACTATCAATCAGAAAAAGAGCAGCAAAATATTGTGCCATGCCAATAATAAAAAGATTCCAAAACCGGGTTAATCGCAGGAATGCTCTCAGGCTAAATTTTGGGTACGTTTCATCAGGCATCGTTACAAAGGTAATGGATACTTGATTCTGGATACTTGGCAAACTAAATATTCTTTGTCCAACAGATATCCAGGTTTCAGCATCAGAACCTCAATGCTAACATCACCATATAATTTCGACCTGCCTGCGGATAGTAGTAATTCTGCCGATATGTTGTGGAACCTCCGAGGTAACCGTAGGTGTAGCCATTGGATGAGTACATCTTATCGAAGATATTATTTGCCAGCAGGCTAAGAGAAATCTCTCTCATAAAAGATGGTTTCCATAGATAAGACAATCTCAAATCATTAATAAAATATGCATCAATTCTACGGTCGTCATTACTTGTATTATCGAGGTACTGTTTGCAAACATACTTAGTCAGGAGTCCTAATTCAAATCCTTTTAATGGAGAGTAAAGCAAGGCCGATCCTGTAATTACATTGGGTGAAAGTGCGATATCCGAGTTGGAGTAGGTGTTAACCACTTCATTGTATTCATCAAAGTTTACGCCATAATCGTAAAGCACTTCATTAAAGTCTTTGATTTTATTTTTACTGAGCGTGAGGTTTGCATTCCATAAAAATTTAGGACTTAATCTCACCGAACCATCCAACTCAACTCCTGTGCGATAGCTTTCGTCTGCATTGGTGCGAATGAGAGCACCTACATCGTTAACTTTCCCAGTGGGCACCAATTGGTTTTTGTAAGCCATCAGATAATAATTGGCCGTAAATGTTATGTTTTGATTACGGAAACGCCATCCTGCTTCTACATTTCGCAATGTCTCATGCTTTGGTGCTCTGCCGGCCATCGCATTAATAAAATCATCGCGCACGGGCTCACGGTTGCCAACACTGTAGGAAGCATACCATTGTTGTTCGGTGGATACATCGTACGTGAGTCCAAATTTTGGGTTGAAGAAATTAAACTGCTGATTGATAGTAAAATCAAATTGCTTATTTTCTTTTCCAGAAGCCGCGTAGTCCACTCTCCGGTATTGTAAATCCAAAAAGCCATTGAGTTTTCTGGTCAACTGATAGTTGGTCTTCCAATAAACGTTGAAGTCATTTTTCTTCCCGGTGTTGAAATAATACTGATAATCTTTAGGAACTGAAGAAACCTGAGCCCATGTGATTTCACCAAAGTGATCGCCATCATACAGATTCCAGGCTCCACCCATCACCGTGTTGATTTTATCTTTCTCATAATTGATGGAATAGGTAATACCGTAAAAGTTATTATCCAACCACCGTCTTCGCACAAGATCAGTGGATGACACTGTTTCAATGCCAACAACTACATCAGTAAGTCCATAGTTGAAAAAATCATCATCCTGACGAAACTCTTCATAGAAACCACGGCCATAAGTATAATGAAATGCCCCATTGGCAGCGAGTGATTCAGAAAAACGATGAGAAGCATGAAGTTGATAATGATCCTGAGCATAATTGTCAACCTGATTTTTGTACGTATAAATATTAAAGGTGCGCCCTGACGACAGTAAATTATCCGTTTGCTCTTGATTCCAGCCTTCTGTTGCCGCGGTTTCGAGCATCGCAGACTCATCATTTTTCAAGCGCGACTCAGGAACACCATACCAGCTTTGATACGTAACTTCTTTACCTCCAAATACGATGGCTTTGATCATGGTTTTCTTACCATAATATCCTCCGGCCAAATAGTATGATTTTAAATCTGAACTGGCACGATCGATATAACCGTCCGATGCGATCTGTGATACTCTTCCATCAAATACAAACTTCTGATTGATGAGGCCCGTTCCAAAAGCTACCGTGTGCCTGCGCGTGTTGAACGAACCGAAAGAATTAATCACATCGGTATAAGCCTGATCATTTCTTGTATTCGTTTGAAGGTTCACACTGGCACCAAAGGCTCCGGCTCCGTTCGTTGAAGTGCCAACACCTCGTTGCACCTGTACACTTTGTGTTGATGTGGCCAGATCTGGAGTATTTACCCAAAACACACCCTGGCTTTCGCTGTCGTTTACCGGAATACCATTGATCGTGACATTGATGCGCGTGGCATCGCTTCCGCGGATTCGCAAGCCCGTGTAACCTACTCCTGCTCCCGCATCCGAAGTAGTAACTAGCGATGGAGTCCAATTGAGTGTGAGTGGTAAATCCTGACCAAAATTTTGTTTTTGAAGCGTCACTTTGTTGATCGTGCTATAAGTAGTGGGTGTTTTTTCATTTACCCGCGTAGCTGATACAATCACCTGATCAGTCATAATTACATCGTCTTCCAATAAAATAGTGACTGGTTCTTCTGCTGGAACAGTGAATGAAATCTCGAACGTTTTATAACCGAGAAAACGAACTTCAGCCTGGTAAGTACCGGTGGTTAATTTCTGAAGTTCAAATTCACCGCGCTCTGTGGTGACTGTGTACCGGTTGATCTCTTTCAAAGAAACCGTTGCGCCTTCCAGAGGCTCATTTGACTTTTTATCTTTCACAAAACCTTGAACGACATACTGGGCTTGTCCAGCCATTGCACAGACCATAAGGAATGTTGCCATACAAATTTTTAACATGTTTATTTTTGTTTAAACCCGCAGGCACATCGGGGAATGTACCTTACTGACGTGTTTACTCTGCCTCCCTTCGTCCGCATTACCGGCATCAGGTTCTATGGGTATAATCTCAGCCCTTGTTTTTTTAGGCACCCCCTCACCTCGATTCCTCAAGGCACAGCAAATGTACAGGTATTATTTTCTCATTCCCAACTTCGTGTTGAATAGACTATTCAAAGATTAAACCTATGGAACGTAGGAATCCATCTTCAAATTTTTATTTTTACCCTATGTACAAAGCCATTGTTAACCATAAGACATTCGAGATTGATCAACTTGATCAGTCTATAACAGTAAACGGAACTCCTTTTCAATGGGATATCCACAAAGTGAGTGACGGCTATTTCCATATCCTTTATCAAAATAAAGGGTATCGTGCAGAGATTGTTACTACGGATATCGCCACCAAAACCATAACATTCAAAATCAATGGACGACATTACTCTGTTGAATTAAAGGACAAGTTTGACTTACTGCTTGAAAAGATGGGCATGAATCAAAATGCTGTCCATAAGGTAAATTCGATAAAAGCTCCCATGCCGGGCTTAATTATTGATTTAAAAATAAAGGCGGGTGATACTGTTAAGCAAGGCGATCCTCTCCTTATTCTGGAAGCCATGAAAATGGAAAACATTTTGAAATCGCCTGGTGAAGGAGTTATCAAAAATCTAAAAGTGAAAAAAGGAGATCATGTGGAAAAGGGACAGGTTTTGATTGAATTTTAAAAAAGTTAGTTGAAAGAAAATCAGGGGCCCAGGTGAGTAAATTCTAATGCACCACTACCCGATTGATCGAAGTAAAATCACCAGAAATATATTTTGCGTAGTATATCCCTGATGCTAATTTAATTGGAAGTGTCAACTCAGAGTTATTCCCAGCCACTTCGAAGTGAGCAATCTCAGAGCCAAGCCTTGAGTAGATCGCAACAAATGCTCTTGTTAGCGGAACGAAATTAGTTTCAACGTTAAAGATTATTCCATCAGATGGATTTGGAGAAATTGAGAATGCTTTACTTCCATCAAAGTCAATCATAACCACCTTGAAATATTCGGTATATCCATCAAAATCAACCGACTTCAAACGATAATAATTTTTTCCGATATAGGGCTTCTCATCATCCAAAAAATAATCGTTGCGTTGGGTAGTCGTACCATTACCCTTTACCTTTGCAATACTCTGGAAAGATTTACCTTCAGATGATTTTTCAATGTCGAAATAATCAAAGTTTAATTCTGAAGCGGTAGCCCAAAAGAGAGATATTTTATTCAAGTCATTGGTTGCTTTGAAGTACAAGAGCTCTATAGGAAGAGTAACGGACCCACAAAACGCAGCACATCCAGTGCAAGAACAACTCGTAGCAGTAATTGAGCCACCACCACTAGTCGTAATTTGCGAACTGTTACTTAATGCCAATGCTCCAGAAACAGTAATAGTACTTCCTCCACCAGTTACTGTGAGTTGCGAATTCGTTCCGCCAGTAAAATTTCCACCTACTGTTATCGTTCCTCCACCAGTTACCGCAACCTGCCCACTGTTAGACATCACTAAATTTCCATGAATTATTAAATTACCTCTGATATTCATTTGCAAACTGGTTCCAACAATCAAATCTCCCCAAATTTCAAGTAAACCATCCCCCGAAGCACCAGTATTCACATTTAGCGTTGCACTGTTCGTCACTGTGATCGATCTTTTATCTTGTGTGGGTGTTGCGTTGAATTGAGAAGAAGAGCCCACAGTCATTGATGCTCCTGTACTTATGGTTAAAATCACTGATGTGCCAATAGAAATACTTCCAATGGAATTAACAGCCCCGGCATTTAATGTGGGATTTCTGTTGTTTTGAACAGATACATCCGTTGTGGAGCCGCTGGGAACCGAACCTGAGGACCAATTAGAACCTGTATTCCAATTCCCTGTCGTTTGAAACATCTGACCTAACCCATCGAAAGAATATAAGAATACAATAAATGTAACTATCAATCTAGCACGTCTCATATTAGGGGATTTTATAAGGGTGATTATTAATATCTTAGAGGGCAAAATTAAAAATCTTAAAGAAGTTAACCTAATCACTAAATTGAAACCATTCTAATATAAATTTAGGTCAGTTTTTTAAAAATTGCTTAAATGATTCAGTCTCACCTTTAAAGTATAAAATAGGCGTCCCAAGATTATTTTTTGAAAAACCATCATAATGTCAAAGTAAGATGTTGATCAGGTTGATTTATTTTTAAATAACGTAACTAACATAGTATTTTTCGCAAAAAAAATCCATTATTCTACCCATTTTGTTTGACTAATCTAACCAAGCTCGCAGGAGAAACCGCACTTTACGGACTGGGCAGCATATTGCCCCGGGTACTAAATTTTATGTTAGTGCCGCTACATACCATGAATATGTTTGGCAAAGCCGAGTATGGCCAAATTACCAAGCTGTATGCTTTTGTTGGTGTCATCAACATCGTCTACATGTTTGGCATGGAGACCGCTTTTTTTCGCTTTGCCACGAAACCCGAAGCGGATAAACACCGCGTTTTTAATCTTAGCCAGACAACGGTCGTTTTCATTAGCCTGTCATTATCCGTAATTTTTATTTCGTTCTCCACACCGATAGCAAACGCATTAGATATTGCAGCACATCCCGAGTTTATCATTTGGCTAGCTCTTACCATGTTTGTTGATGCGCTGGTTGCCATTCCATTTGCCCGACTTCGTCTCGAAAAAAAGGCTTTGGCGTTTGCTGTGGCGAAAATATTTAATGTGAGTGTGCTCATTGGTTTGAACTACTATTTCCTAAAAATAAATTTTGATCCCTCCATTGGCATTGGGTATGTCTTCTTGGCTAATCTTATTGCCAATTCATTCTTCATCGTCTTCTTTTTCAAAACCATTATTACCTGGCGGCCAGCCTGGGATAAAGATATCTCCACCCAAATGTTACACTATGCCTATCCGGTCATGATTACGGGTGTAGCCGGCATGATCAACGAGATGTTTTCAAGAAGCATGTTGGATTGGTGGCTTCCTGAAAATTTCTATGCAGGTACAACCCGCGAGGAAGCCGGAGGAATTTTCGGGGCTTGCTACAAATTTGCCGTGTTTATGAATTTGGGCATTCAGGCATTTCGCTACGCGGCAGAACCTTTCTTTTTTTCTAACGCAACCGATAAGAGTTCACCCGCTCTTTTTGCTAAAGTCAATCATTACTTCGTCATCGTGTGCTGCGTGGTGTTTTTGGGCATCAGCATCAATCTGGATTTCATTAAATTATTTTTTATTGGCGAAGAGTATTGGGTAGGGCTTGGTATTGTTCCTGTTTTGTTGCTGGCCTACCTTTTCCTGGGAGTTTACTATAACATGAGTGTTTGGTTCAAACTCACCAACAAAACCTACTTTGGCACCATAATCACGTTGATCGGAGTATTCATTACCGTTGTCGGCAATTTTATTTTAATTCCGGTGGCAGGATATATGGGAAGCAGTATAGCCGCCTTTCTTTGTTATTTAACGATGGCCGTAGTCTGTTATATCATTGGTCAACAATTCTTCCCAATACCATACACCATTTTAAAAGACCTTGGTTACATCATAGTAACCTATTTCATAATGCTTGTAGTAACAAGCATCCGCATTGACAACCTATGGGTCAATCTTGGGTTTGATCTGCTTGTGATTATCATTTTTTGTGGAGTAATTTTTCTCATCGAAAGAAAGAGTCTAACGCAGCCTGTCGCTTGAAGAATTTGTTAGCTTTACTTTAATAAAAATCTACCTTCATGAACATTATTATCCCCATGGCTGGATTAGGCAAACGCCTGCGACCACATACACTTACTACCGCAAAACCGTTATTACCGATTGCCGGCAAGCCGATTGTACATCGTTTGGTAGAAGATATTGCTCGCGTGTGCCCTGAAAAAATTAACTATATAGGGTTCATCGTCCATCCCTCTTTTGGCAAACAGGTTGAGGACGATTTGAAATCAGTCGCTAAAGCGGTAGGTGCCGAAGGAAGGATTTATTATCAGGATCAGGCACTTGGAATTTCACATGCGTTACTTTTTGCTAAAGAGTTGTTTAGTGGAAAAGTGATCGTAGCCTTTGCTGATACGCTTTTCAAAGCTGATTTTAAACTCGATACAAGTCTTGATGGCACCATTTGGGTACAAAAGGTTGCTAATCCATCGCAATTTGGCGTGGTTAAATTGAATGAGAAAGGTGAAATCATTGAGTTGATTGAAAAGCCATCCACGTTCGTCTCTGACCTTGCTATCATTGGAATATACTTTTTCAAAAATGGTGAAACGCTAAGGGATGAGATGCAGTATCTGATCGATAACAATATCAAGGAAAAAGGTGAATTTCAGTTCACTACGGCATTAGAACACCTAAAAAAGAAAGGCGCCATTTTCGTGCCTGGAGAAGTGGAGGAATGGCTTGACTGCGGCAACAAAGACAACATGGTGCAAACCAACCAGCGATACCTGGAGTTCATCAAAGACCAGAAGTTAATATCCGATAAGGCCAGCATTGTCAACAGTGTTCTTATCCCACCGGTGTTTATCGGAGATCATGTAATGATCGAAAATTCAATTGTAGGTCCGCATGTATCGATTAGCGAAGGAACTATTGTGGTTGATTCCCGGATAACCAACTCCATTATTCAAAAGCACAGCCAGGTAAGGAAGGCCATTTTAGACAATAGCCTGTTGGGAAATTTCGTTAATTTTGAGGGAAAATCCTCAGCATCAGACCTTGGGGATTACAGTTCTATTTGATCCCTATACATTGATAAAAAGAGTTTCATTCATATTCTTTCTGGCCTTTTTCACTCTGCAAACCAATGAACCGGTATTTGCACAGAAAAAAAAGGCAACTCAACCCGAGCAACGCTCTACAGAAGCAAGATTGCGAGAGGCTGAGTTCTTCTTTACGGAAGCCCAGAAATATTTTATTCTTGAAGATTACGCCAAGGCCTTGGTATACTTTCATCGCGTAGCCGAATTAAACCCGACAAATGCTACCGTTCACTATAAAACTGCCGAAATACTTGCGAAGGGTTCAAAAGAGGAGGACTTAATAAAGGCATCGCAGAGCATAGAAACAGCCCTCAAATACGAAAAGAAAAACAAATATTTTTATTTGTTAGCCTCTAACATTTATTCAAGTCTTGGCGAATTTGATAAGGCCACTAATGCGCTCGAAACTATGCTTGAACAGGTGAAGGGCACAGAAGATTATTTATATGAACTGGCTGCACTTTTTCTATATGACAAAAAAGAAGATGAAGCCCTTAAAGTTTATGAACGGGCAGAAGCGATTCTGGGAGTTGATGAGGTGTCATCGTTGCAAAAGCAACGTATCTATTTAGAGCGCGAAAATGTAAGCAAAGCCATTGCCGAAGGTGAGAAGCTTATGGAAGCATTTCCTGATGAAGAGCGCTATCTTTTAGGATTTGTAGAGACACTTTCTCGTTTTGGCCAAACTCCCAAAGCCATCGAATATGTTGAAAATTTTATCAAGGATCATCCTGATGCCGTAAGTTCGAAGATGATGCTGGCAGGATTTTATCGCGAAAGCGGACAGGAACAAAAATCCAGAGAATATGTGCAACAGGTATTTGATGATCCATCTGTTGATGCAAGTAGTAAAGTGATTATGATGGGCGTGTATACAACTACGTTGTCAAACAACAAAAGCAAGAAAATCCCTGATCAGGAATTAGAATCCTTTTCTATTCACCTTTTCAAAAAGCTTGAAATCAATTATCCTGCAGATCCTAATGTGCACCTCATTGGCGGTGACTTATATCTGACTCTGGAAAAAGATAAAGAAGCACTGCAACAATATCTAAAAGCCGTAAAAGGTGGATCCGTCAGTTTTGATGCCTGGCAGAATCTTATGTATCTTGAAAGTGAAACCAATCAACTGGATAGCCTGATAAAACACTCGGAGGAAGCCCTCGAATTATTCCCCAACCAGGCGATGGCCTACTATTTTAACGGCTATGCTCACCTTCGCAAAAAGAAATATAAGGAAGGAACTTATGCACTTGAACAAGCAAAAAGACTTTCGGCAGCCAATGCTGCTTTTGTAAGCGAACTTAACTCCATGCTTGGAGATGCCTACCAGGGAGCAAAAGAGTATGCCAAATCTGATGGTGCCTATGAAGAAGCACTGCTGCACAATCCAAACAATGATATTGTACTTAACAACTACAGCTACTACCTTGCTTTGCGCAAAGAAAATCTTGATAAAGCCGATAAGATGTCTGCTCAACTAGTGAAGCTCTTTCCTGAAAACCAATCTTACCTCGACACGCGGGCATGGGTTTTATATGCTCAGGAAAAATATAAAGAAGCACGCAAAGTCATTGAAAAAGTAGTTGAAAAAGGATCGGTGTCATCGACACATTTAGAACACTATGGAGATATTCTATTCCAACTTGGTGACATTGATTTGGCAGTTAAACAATGGCAAAATGCCAAGCAAACGGGGGGAGATAATATTGCGCTTGACAAAAAAATCAATAACCGGAAATTGAATTGATGATATTCATAAACCTTCAAGCCTCTAAATCTGTGGTTGTGCACATGCAAAAAATACTTCCTTTTGTTTTTGTAACGGTGGCGTTACTGGCATTTCAATCTTGTAGTAAAAAGACGGTGCCTACACTTCCTCCGCCTCCTAAAACGCTGAATATTGAGCAAATCGATTTTGGATATTTACATGGAAAAGCCCGACTTGTATTTAAAGACGAAAAAAAAGAAAGAGAAGTTAAAGCAACCATTCGAATCAGAAAAGACAGTGTCATTTGGATGACCTTCTCTGTAATTGGCGTTCAGGCTGGAAAAGCCTTGATCAACAAAGACTCCATCACCATTGTCAGTACTGTTGATAAAGAATATTATGTCTTTGGCTACGAAGAACTTTCCAAGCGATTCAATTTTAAGATTGACTATAGCGTAATTGAAGCCGCTATGCTCGGTAACCCAATAAAAAATAATAGTCGTGAAAACGAAATCGGGCAGGAAGGCGACCGCGATAAAATGATTCAAAAAGAAGGGTCAGTTACCATCAAAAGCCTGATTAACCCAATCCTGAGGAAAATTGAATATGTAGAACTCGTTGAAGCAACCACCAGTAATATGCTGAAAGTTGAATACTCCAATTTTCAACCTCTCGGTGATAAGAATTTTGCTTATCACGGTGTGGTGAATGTATTTTACAAGAGCGCGGCCGGCATTATCAATAATACCATTACGATTGAATACAATAAAGCCGAAGTTGGCGACAAGGAATTGAAATTTCCTTTCAAGATTCCGCAGCGATATGACCGCAGGTAGATCTCTTCGTTTAATTTTTTTATTGTCCTTTTTTTGCTCCATTGCTTATGGGCAGAAATCTAAAACTCAGCTACAGAGGGAAAAGCTTCAGAATCTTGCCAAGATTAAAGAAACAGAAAAAATTCTGGCCGAAACAGGTGCTGAAAAGAAAAACAGCTTAGGCGAATTGGTCGCGTTGAACCAACGCATTTCGCAGCAAGAGTCATTAATAAAATCAATCGAAAGCGAGATCTCATTTCTGGATTATGATATCCGTGAGAATAATCAAATTATTCAGGCGCTGGAGAAAGATGTAGAAAAACTGAAGGATGAATATGCGGCCATGATCTTTTCAGCTCAAAAAGCGAGTGGTAAAGTGGATAAACTTACCTTTTTGTTTTCAGCTCATTCATTCGATCAATTGCTCATGCGATTAAAGTATATGGAGCAATATGGCAAAGCAAGACAAAGCCAGGCAGAAGCAATCGGAAAAGTTCAACAGATTTTGCGCGAGCAGGTCCACATCACCGAATTAAAGAGAAGTGAAAAAAATAACCTGCTTGCAGACGAGGTGAAAGAAAATAAAGAACTATCCAGTTTGAAAGAAAAGCAGAGAACGATTGTAAAATCACTCGAGAAACAAGAAAAGCAACTGAAGAGAGATCTGGAGGCAACAAAAAAAGCGGTAGCAGAACTGGATGGATTAATCGCTAAAATCATCAAAGAAGAATTAGAGCGTGCCGCACGCGAAGCACGTGAACGAGATGGCAAAAAGAATAAAGATGTGAGTGATGCTGTCATCGCCTTATCAAATTCTTTTGAAGAAAATAAAAATAAATTTCCCTGGCCAGTTTCTGGTTTTGTCTCGCAAAGATTTGGAAGGCAACAACATCCGGTATTGAAAGGTATCGAAATACAAAATGATGGTGTAAACATCCAAACCAAGCAAGGTGAAGAGGTGCGTTCTATTTTTAATGGTGAGGTAAGTCGTGTTGCATTTACACCGGGCATGGGCAATACCATTATCATCAAGCATGGCGATTTTTTCACGGTGTACACCGGGTTGAAAGACATTACTGTCAAGCAAGGTCAACGGGTTACTACCAATCAGGGACTGGGAAAAGTGTTGTCGAATGGTGAGGGTATTTCGGAACTCCGTTTTCAGATTCGTAAAAATTTCGATGCTTTAAATCCGCAAGACTGGCTTAGAAATTAGTTAAACGGTTAAAAAAGGGCTGAATCGGCTCCATTTTATTCAAACAAAAAAAACCTCAGTACTTGCATTTATCATATTTCGCTATCTTTACACACTTAAATAATTGCTATGAGTACAATTTTTTTGTTTGGGATGCCCGGAATGGGTGAGTGGGTGATCATCGGTTTATTCGTGTTGATCTTTTTTGGAGCGAAGAAAATTCCTGAATTTGCCAAAGGACTTGGTAAAGGCATTCGTGAATTTAAAGATGCTGTAAAGGATGTGAAGAAGGAAGTGGATGATGCCGGTAAGGAGATTCCGAAGATTGACGAAAAATAAGCGTTGAAGACATACGCTAATTTAAAAGATCTACAACTCAGCCTTTTTAATGGATCTCTGTCCTGCACCAGCAGGGTAAACAATTTTTTGGCCAACATCGACAAAAAGAAACACTTGAATGTTTTTCTTGACGTCTATGAAAAAGAAGCCAAAGAAAAGGCCCTACAAGTTGACTCCAAAATCAAAAACGGAACCGCAGGAAAACTTGCCGGTTTGGTTGTTGGTCTCAAAGATGTACTGTCTTATGAAAACCATCCTCTGCAAGCATGCAGCAAAATTCTAAAAGGCTACGTTTGTCAATATACCGCAACGGCTGTTCAACGATTGCTTGATCAAGATGCCATTATTATAGGTCGACAAAATTGTGATGAATTTGCCATGGGTTCATCCAATGAAAATTCAGCTTTCGGCCCTGTATTAAATGACATTGATAATACACGGGTAGCAGGAGGATCATCTGGTGGCTCGGCCGTGGCTGTGATGGCAGACTTATGCGATATCTCCATTGGATCTGATACCGGAGGATCCGTTCGGCAACCGGCAGCATTTTGTGGGGTGATCGGCTTAAAGCCAACCTATTCGCGCATCTCTCGATATGGCTTGATTGCCTATGGATCTTCCTTTGATTGTATCGGTATTTTTTCAAAGAATATTTATGATGCGGCTATTGTCCTCGAAACCATGTCTGGCCAGGATGAGTATGATAGCACCGTATCCACACAACCTGTCCCAGCTTATAGTAGCGAATTAAACTCATCAGCAAATAAAAAATACCGTGTTGCGTACATGCGCGACACCCTCGAGTCAGACGCACTGCAACCTGAAATAAAGGAAAGTATTTATAAAAAAATAGATCAACTTAAATCTTCCGGACATTCTGTGGAGGCCATCGACTTCCCGTTGAATGAATATGTGTTACCCACCTATTACATTCTGGCTACGGCAGAAGCAAGCTCCAACTTATCGCGCTTTGATGGTGTTCGCTATGGTCATCGATCTGCAGTAGCTCATGATTTTACATCTTTGTATAAAAAAACGCGATCAGAAGGGTTTGGAAAAGAAGTGCAGCGAAGAATTATGCTCGGCACGTTTGTATTAAGTGCCCGTTATTATGATGCCTACTATACGAAAGCACAAAAAGTAAGAAGGTTAATTCGCGATGGAATAAAAGTCATTTTCGCGAATCATGATTTCATCATCCTGCCCACAACACCCACAACAGCATTTAAATTAGGAGAACACGCAAATAATCCAATTGAAATGTACTTAGCTGATTTATATTCCGTTCAGGCTAATGTGGCAGGCGTTCCTGGCATTTCCATTCCTTGTGGTAAAGATGCCAAAGGATTACCCATTGGCATTCAAATCATGGCTGACGACTTTGAAGAATTGAAACTGTTTCAGTTCTCGGAAATAATTCAGAACTTGGAATGAGTTTCAGAAGAAACTACCGAATAAATTCAAAATTTTAAGGTGATATGATGAGGTGCTTTTTTCTGGTAACATTTTTTACCTTCTCCAGTGCAATGCTATTTGCACAAGAAGAAGAGGAGTCTGAAAGAGACACATTGGAATTACCAACTCCAACCGGTGATTTAATACCATTAGATAGCGTGCCCATCACACTCATTACGCTTCCGAGTGATCTGGAATACATTCCTGCAGATGATACACCGGAATTACTAGCTGATCGATTAGCTTGCCTTCAACAGATCATTCCGCTTACCTACAACAATGCGGTGCACGGATTCATCAACTACTTCACCGTGCGCAACCGCGAATACACCCGCTCGATGCAACGCAAGCAGGACTTGTTCTTCCCAATGTTTGAGAAAATTCTTGCTCAATATAACCTTCCCGATGAATTAAAATATCTTTCTATTATTGAGTCTGCACTCAACCCTCGTGCGGTTTCAAGAGCTCGGGCTGTTGGTCTTTGGCAGTTTATGTCGGGTACAGGAAGATACATGGGTTTGCATTCCGATTGGTATGTAGATGAAAGAATGGATCCTGAAAAATCAACGGATGCCGCGTGTCGATACCTGGCGCAACTACATTCAATTTTTGGAGATTGGGAATTGGCACTTGCTGCCTATAATTCAGGACCTGGCACCGTTCGCAAAGCCATTCGCAGATCGGGATACAAAAAATCCTTTTGGGAAATTTATCCTCATCTTCCTCGAGAGACCCGTGCGTATGTTCCTCAATTTATTGCCATGAATTATGCCATGAATTATGCTGAAAAACATAATTTATTGGAAACAGCGCGTGAAGAATTACCTCTATCTGATACGCTTGCCATAAAGCAATTTGTGCACTTTGAATCACTGGCATCACTCACCGGCACTTGCCTGGAAGATCTGCAGAAGTTAAACCCATCGGTGCAACGTAATGTGTTACCCGATAATGGTAAGGTTCACATTATGAAAATACCTATTCACGCAAAAGAAACTTTAAATCTAAACAAGGTTTCTATTCTTGATTCTGTTTCACGTGTTGGCAAGAAAGAGGCTGAGGTTTTAGCCAAAAAATACTCTGGTGGGAGCACCGAAGGTCGGGAAATGATTTCTCACAAAGTGAGATCTGGAGATGTGCTGGGTTCCATTGCCATGCGTTATCATGTGAGAGTAACCGATATTAAAAAATGGAATAACCTTCGTAGCGACAGAATTCACTCTGGTCAACGATTGGCCATTTGGGTAGTTCCTTCAGGCGCCATTGCCTCTGCCAAAACTTCACCGGCATCACAACAGACGTTACTATCGCCTAATACCAAAACCTACACTGTTCAAACAGGGGACACGCTGTGGAATATCTCAAAGAGAATACCTGGGTTAACCGTTGAGAAAATCAAAGCGTTAAACAACCTTAAAGGCAATAGCCTTAAGCCTGGTCAAAAATTAATCATCAGCTAATAAAAAGTCTTTGTGACCATTTCGTGAAGAGTGAATTATAAAGACATTAGATACCAGTACTTCATGAAATACCTAGCCAGTTTTGTTTTCGTTACATCGCTTATTCTAAGCTCGTGTTCAGATTCTAAAAACACCAATATTCCACAAGCATCAGGATCAACGGGTGATATTTTTATCATCATGGATTCCACACAATGGAAAGGTCCACTTGGCAGGGTGCTGGACTCTCTTTTTAGTGCTGAGATGGAAGGATTGCCAAGAGCAGAGTCCATCTACAAAATGCGCTGGATTAATCCTCGGAAATTAAATTTCGTGTTAAAACAAAGAAGAAACTTAATATTTGCTGTTACTCTTGATCAACGATCATCCGGTGCCGGCATGGTAAAAAAAGTTTTTACTAAAGAATCATTGGATCAGATTCGGGCCAACCCAAATTTCTTTAGTCAAAACGATCAAAACGTTTTTTCAAAAGGACAAGAAGTACTTTACCTTTTTAGCACGACCGAAAAGCAACTCATACAGCATGTGCGCAAAAACGGAAAGAGAATCATCGAATACTTTGATACCAAAGAAAGAGAACGACTAACGGCTTCACTTTTTAAATCAAAACAACTTGCCATTGTGCCCCAGATTTTACGAAAGGATTTTCAATGCGAAATGAAAATCCCCTTTGGTTATGAATTGGTCATGAACAACGAAGAATTTCTTTGGGTGAGGCAAATCAATCCAAAAGATGACAAGGATATTTTTATTGCCAGAAAAAAATACACATCGCAAGAACAATTTAAACGCGATAGTTTAATTAGCTGGCGCGATGAAATCTGTAAAAAATATTTGTTCGCAGATCCTGAACGGCAAGAGACTCATTTGGTTACTGAAACAGGCGTGGAACACAAGCCCGTCATCACGCGTGAAATTTCTTTTCACAAAAAGTTTGCCATGGAAATGCGCGGCCTTTGGAGAACAAACAACTTCGTCATGGGTGGCCCATTTCTATCATACACGGTAGTTGATCAACCTACAGGAGTTATGTATTACATCGAAGGATTTACGTATAGCCCCGGCAAAGATCAGCGCGAAATCATACGTGAATTGGAAACCATTTTGCAAACGTTCAAGATCAGTTCGGAGCTTACCGCTGCTGCGAAATAGCTCATCAAAGTCATTTTTTTACAAAGGATATTTTCATGTTAAAATTCGCAATCCTATCACTTAGGTGCTACCTTGCTTTAATCACATAATCTAAAACCGATTACATGTCTACCAAAATTCGTAAGCAGGATGCCCTCAACTATCACACACAAGGGCAACCCGGAAAAATTGAAGTAGTGCCGACCAAAATGCTCAGCACTCAGCATGATTTAGCGTTAGCCTATTCGCCTGGCGTGGCTGAGCCATGCAAAGAAATTGCGGCCAACATAGAAGATGTTTATAAATATACATCCAAGGGTAATCTTGTTGCCGTGATCACCAATGGCACTGCAGTATTAGGATTAGGCGACATTGGCCCCGAAGCATCGAAGCCCGTGATGGAAGGGAAAGCAGTACTCTTCAAAAAGTATGCAGGCATCGATAGTTTTGATATTGAAATCAATGAAAAAGATCCAGACGCATTTATCAAAATTGTAAAAGCACTGGAGCCAACCTTTGGCGGAATAAATCTGGAAGACATAAAAGCACCTGAGTGTTTCAAAATTGAAACAGAACTGCGTGAGCTGATGAACATTCCTGTCATGCATGATGATCAACATGGCACCGCTATCATTTCGAGTGCCGCTTTGCTGAGTGCGCTTGAAATCGTTGGAAAGAAAATCGAAGAAATTGTATTAGTGGTGAATGGCGCTGGTGCTGCTGCGGTGTCATGTACTAAACTTTATTTCGCACTCGGTTTAAAAAAAGAGAACCTGATCATGTGCGACAGCAAAGGTGTGATTAACATGGAGCGCGACAATCTGGATGAAAGTAAAAAACAATTTGCCACCACACGAAAAATAAAAACTCTACAAGAGGCTGTTCGAGGTTGTGATGTATTTGTAGGTCTTTCTATCGCTGATTGCCTCACTCCGGAAGACGTCCTTTCTATGGCCAAAGATCCAATCGTGTTTGCATTGGCCAACCCCAATCCGGAAATCGCTTATGATCTGGCAAAAAAGACAAGACCCGATTTGATCATGGGCACGGGTCGCTCAGATCATCCCAATCAAATCAATAATGTACTAGGATTCCCTTATATTTTCAGAGGAGCATTGGATGTACGAGCCACCGAAATCAATGAAGCGATGAAACTCGCTGCGGTTCGCGCATTGGCTGAATTGACCAAAGATCCAGTACCTGATGTGGTTTTTCAAGCCTATAATATTGATCGCATTGAATTTGGAAGAGACTATCTGATTCCAAAACCATTAGATCCGAGATTGATCACTACGGTTTCGCCCGCGGTGGCAAAAGCAGCGATGGATTCCGGCATCGCAAAAAATCCTATTACCGATTGGAGTGCATACCATCAACAACTATTAAAGCGCATCGGTATTGATCAAAAACTTACCTCACGCATCATTGACATTGCTAAGCAAAAACCAAAACATATTGTATTTGCAGAAGCTGATCATTTGAAAATTCTAAAAGCGGCTCAGGTATTACAAGACGAAAAAATTGCTTACCCTATTTTACTAGGAAACCGCGAAGAAATTGAAAGACTCTGCAATGAGAATAGTCTTGAATTGCATGACTGCAAAATTGTAGACCCCAAAGAAGAAAAAGATCTTACTCAACGATATGCGAAAGCATATCACCAAAAAAGGCAACGCAAAGGCATTACAATTAAAGATGCTGAAAGAGTAATGAATGATCGTAATGCATTTGGTGCTATGATGGTTGAGTTTGGCGAAGCCGATGCATTGGTTTCTGGTCTTACCAAAGATTATCCTAAAACCATTTTGCCATCATTGCAAATCATTGGTATGGCCGAAGGAGTAAA
This sequence comes from Bacteroidota bacterium, assembly GCA_947470895.1. Lineage (GTDB taxonomy): Bacteria > Bacteroidota > Bacteroidia > Cytophagales > Cyclobacteriaceae > ELB16-189. The sequence goes on along the minus strand of CANIVF010000001.1, from coordinate 62,038 downwards.
CCGGGTTGCCGGCATGTATATCATCATGAACAAGAAAGGAACTTTCTTCTTTGCAGATTGCACTGTAAATCAAGATCCAACTACGGATGAACTCGTGGAAATTATTGGATTAGCCGGACGTGGTGTTAAATTCTTTGATATGGAACCGCGGGTTGCTGTTCTTTCCTACTCGAACTTCGGGTCAAGCAAAGGTGAGATTCCAACCAAGACACGCGATGCAGTGAAGTTGGCGAAAGCAAAATATCCTGATTTGATTTTGGATGGAGAAATTCAAGCCAATGTGGCTTTTGATACCGAACTTCAAAAAGAGATTTATCCATTTAGTGCGCTGGCCGAGAAAGGTGCCAATACATTAATCTTCCCGAATCTGGCATCAGCCAACATTGCTTACAAGCTGTTGATGGAAATTGGTGGAGCCGAAGCCATCGGACCCATTTTGCTAGGAATGAAAAAACCTGTGCACATTCTTCAACTTGGCAGCTCCATCCGCGACATCATTAACATGGCGGCTATAGCGGTGGTGGATGCACAATTGCACGAGAAGAATGATCACTTGTGATTGATGTGTAATCCTACCTTGATTTATCTATTGGAGCCCGGAGCTAAAATTCCGGGCTAATTTTTTTAATGAAGTGCATCAACAAAAGATTCAACGGATCATAAGTCTGTAAACCAAGACCATTTTGGAATCTTTTAGTGGCTCCATTCAGTCTTTGAAACCCTTGTTTCCAAGCCCAAATCCTCGTAAACTGCAATGAATTTTTTAAGCTTTTCATGATCGCCTATTTAAAAGGAAAGCTCGTCCATAAGGAGCCAACATTAGTTCAGATTGAAGTGAACGGAGTGGGCTACCAGGTGAGCATCTCTCTTCATACTTTCTCGGAAATAAAAGACCGCGAAGACTTGAAGATATTCACATACCTGCATGTGCGGGAAGATGCCCACATTTTGTATGGATTTGTGAGCGAGGCCGAAAAGCAAATGTTTCTTCAATTGATTTCGGTAAACGGAGTTGGCCCGAACACAGCATTGGTCGTACTCTCCTATCTGCCTCCTGCCGATTTACGATCTGCCATTGTGCGCGAGGATGCAGCCTCACTTCAGGCCGTGAAAGGAATTGGCGGTAAAACTGCGCAGCGGATCATTCTTGAATTGAAGGATAAACTGAAAAAAGATCTGGGTGATGAAGAGTCCGGAAAAACCGGAATGGTACACAATACCGTAAGACGCGAGGCGTTAACTGCCTTGGTGACGCTTGGCATCGCCAAACCAGCAGCGGAGAGGAGTATTGATACCCTTCTGAAACGGATGGGTACATCAATAAGTTTAGAAGAGCTGGTAAAGCAAGCACTAAAAAACGCCTGAACCACGATTGAGTAGATCTAACCGGAAGATTAAGTTCATCCTCGGACTGGTTATTTGCCTGACTACAGGCTGGTCCGCTCCTGTAGCCTTTGGGCAGCAGAGCGATACTGTGCGCAGCAAAGCTGATACCATCAAAATCAAAAGCCCTTACCGTCCATCGTTCCGTTTACGCGATCGCTATGGTGATCCGTTTTCGAACTACACCACCTTCTCTCCGCTATATCTTAAAGATCCAAAGAGCATTGCTACTGAAATCGCTATCGATACTGGTAGAAACTACACCATTTCTGAAAAGATCGGTGGCGTAAATTACCGCCCGAACACGAGCATGTCGTTTGAAGAATTTAACCAACAACAGGACCGCATCATCAAACGAAGCTATTGGCAAAGCCGAAGCAAAGCATTGGATGGTGAAAGTGCTGTAAGCAGCAGAAACCTGATACCGAAAATTTATGTAAGCCCTGTGCTGGATCGCATCTTTGGCGGCAGTTATGTGGAATTGATACCTCGTGGTAATGTGATGCTTGACTTTGGTGCACAATTTCAAAAGATTGAAAACCCGCAAATCCCCATCCGACAACAGCGAAACGGAGGTTTTGAATTTGATCAGCAGATCAACTTAAGTGTGGTGGGTAAAGTGGGTGAAAAATTATCTGTAACCACCAACTTTGATAACAACAACTCATTCGACTTTCAAAATAACATGAAGGTAGAGTACACCGGATTCAAAGAAGACATACTCAAAAAACTGGAAATCGGTAATGTGAGTTTGCCGTTGAACAACAGTTTGATCACGGGGTCACAAAATCTTTTTGGTGTGAAGGCACAAATGCAATTCGGAAAACTGTTTGTGACCACCATTGCCACCACGCAACGAGGAAAACAATCTTCTGTCAAAGTAGCCGGTAGCACAAACGGAGCCGCACAGGGAAGACCTTTTGAAATTGTAGGTTCAAACTATGATGAAAACCGTCACTTCTTTATAGGTCAATTTTTTCGCGACAATTTTGAAACATGGCTTGGCACGCTTCCACAAATTACTTCGGGCATTAACGTGACCCGAATAGAAGTGTATTTGCTCAATCGACAGAACGATACACAAACCATGCGCAACGTAGTTGGCTTTATGGATATGGGTGAATCCGATAAAATTTACCGTAAAGATTTATTCACTTCCAAGGTTCCTCCACGGTCACCTACATCAAACAATGCCAATACCTTATTTGATAAATTAGGAAACATATCCGCCAACAGCGATGGAATAAACCAGGCGCTGGAAGGATTAGGAATGGTGAACGGGACCGACTTCGAAAAAATTACCAGTGCACGAAAGCTCTCGCCCACTGAATTTACATTTAACAAAGAACTCGGTTACATCACGCTTCAACGCAAATTGCAAAACGATGAAGTGCTTGCCATCGCCTTCGAATATACCTACAACGGAAGAGTTTATAAAGTTGGAGAACTTACCGAAGAGTATTCCACCAAGCCTGAGGATGAAGTGGTCTATTTGAAAATGCTAAGACCACGCAAGATCAGCATCAAAGATTCAAGAGGGAAAATTTATCCTACCTGGAATCTGATGATGAAAAACATCTATAACCTCAATGTGAGTCAGCTTACGCGCGATGGATTTCAACTTCGTGTTATTTATCGTGACGACCGCACCGGTATTGATAACCCGCAATTACAAGAAGGAGATTTTGCGCGCACACAACAGTTGATCCAGGTGTTTGGTTTGGATCGACTCAATCCATATAACGATCCACAACCCGATGGCAACTTCGACTTTGTAGAAAAAATTACGGTTAATACAGAAACCGGTTTAATCATTTTTCCATTCCTGGAACCCTTTAATAGAGCACTGCGAAATCTTTTCGCTAAAGAAACAAATCCTACGATTCGAGATCAGCTGATCAACAAATATGTGTACGATACCCTCTATCGCACCACTAAAGCGGAAGCGGAGTTGTTCGCCACAAAAAATAAATTCTACCTGACCGGTTCTTTCAAAGCAGGTTCAGGTAAAGACATCGTTATCCAAGGGTTTAATATTTCGCAAGGTTCGGTGAAAGTGTATGCCGGTGGTTCGCCTTTGCGCGAGGGTACAGATTATACTGTAGATTATACATTCGGTAAGGTCACCATTTTAAATGAAGGTATTTTAAGTTCGGGTAAAGACATTGACATTACCTATGAACAACAAGATCCATTCGCATTTCAAACACGTTCACTGCTTGGAACCCGCCTGGATTATAAACTCAATGATGATATCAATATTGGTTCTACGTTTCTGTACTACAACGAGCGACCGCTCATCAGCCGCAATCTTATTGGAACAGAACCTGCCCGAAACCTGCAGTATGGATTGGATCTGAACCTGAGAAAAAATTCGCGGATACTTACGAAAGCAATTGATGCGCTACCTTTCCTGCAAACCAAAGAACAATCGACAATAACACTGAATGCAGAATTTGCCCAGCTGCTTCCCGGCACTTCAAATATTGTGCAAGGTGATGGCACTTCGTTTATCGATGACTTTGAAAATACGGCTACTCCATACAGTTTACTCTCTCCTGCTGCATGGAAAATTTCAACAACTCCGAAGACCAACAATAACCGATTTGATCCAAGCCTTGGAGCACCCAATGACACACGGGCAGGATATAAAAGAGCGAAGTTGGCGTGGTATACGGTAGACAATTTGTTTTACAGAACTGGTGGACGATTTAAGCCCAATAACATAACTGAAAAAGATTTAGAGAATCATTACATCAGGCCTGTCGCTCCAAAAGAAATCTTCCCCTTCTTTGATCCTTTTATTGGAAATTTTTATGAACAGATTTTTGATGTGGCTTATTATCCGGCCGAACGAGGCCCTTACAACTATAACTTTGACCTCAACGCTGATGGCACATTAAAAGATCCGGCCAGCAATTGGGGCGGGATCACAACAGCTATACGAACCGAAGTTGATTTTGATAAAGCCAATGTGGAGTATCTGGAGTTCTGGTTAATGGATCCATTTATCAATTCCAAAAACGGTGAAATAAACGATGGAAAAAAATCACAGGTCAATACCACCGGTGGCAAAGTAGTATTTCACTTAGGGAGCTTATCAGAAGATCTGATGCGCGATGGAAAGCATGCCTTTGAAAATGGTTTACCCAGGGATGGCAATCTTTCATCAGGCAATATCACCGAAAACAATTGGGGTTATGTAACCAATCAGCAATACCTCAATAATGCATTTGACAATAATGCCAGTTCAAGACCCAATCAGGATGTAGGCTTGGATGGTGTTGGAGACACAAAGGAAGCTGATAAATTCAGAGATTCTTTTTTGAATAAGATCACAGATCCGGCAGCGCAAACCATTGCTTTACAAGATCCTTCGGCAGATAATTTTAACTACTTTCTAAGCGCAGAATTTGATCAGAATGATGCCAAAGTTCTTGAACGGTATAAAAACTTTAACGGTCATGAAAACAACACCCCCGTATCATCCGGCAACCAGGATTTTGCGCAATCAGGAACCACCATTCCTGAAAACGAAGATCTTAATCAGGATAATACACTAAGTGATATTGAAGAATACTACACCTACAACATCGACTTAAAACCCAATACCCTTCAGGTCGGAAATAAATTTATTGTAGATAAGGTATCCAACACCATCAATGGTGATGAAGTAACGTGGTATCTTTTTCGTATTCCGGTGAGAAGCTTTGATGAAAAAGTAGGAAACCTCGAAGGATTTAAATCAATACGCTATGCACGCATGTACTTAACCGGGTTTACACAACCTGTTGTATTGCGTATGTCAAAATTTCGCGCGGTAGGAAACCGGTGGAGGCGCTACACGGGTAATCTGCAAGAGTCACGATTTGGTGAACCGATAGAACCTAACCTGGATAATTTTGCTGTGTCTGTGGTAAACGTTGAAGAAAATGGAAAGGGTAACGATGTAAAGCCTGCTTACGTAGAACCATTAAGACGCGATCGTGATAATACTTCCGTAACGCAACGAAGATTAAATGAACAGTCAGTTCAGCTTTGCGTCAACGAATTACCCGATGGTGATGCCCGATCTATTTTCAAAAACGTATCCATGGACTTCTTTAACTATGGTCGTCTCAAAATGTTTTTGAGTGCCCATAGCACCAATCTTAAAAACAATTTGCAGGACAACCAACTCGTTGCTTTCGTTCGCCTGGGCACTGACTTTGATGAAAACTATTATGAAATTGAATTGCCGTTAAAGATCACTCCGGCTGGCGATAATGGACGAGATATTTCCATCATCTGGCCAGATCAAAATCAAATTGATTTAGACCTCAACGAGCTTTATGCTTTAAAATCTCAACGTGATCGAGAAGGCGCTAACTTAGGAATTTTGTTTCCACAGGAAGGACCAAAAAAAATTGATAAACACGGCATTCGGATTTTAGGAAGACCTGACCTGAGCCAGGTGCGCATGATGATGATTGGTGTGCGCAATCCGCGCAGTGACGATGCCAAGGCATTTGATGTTTGTATATGGGCCAATGAACTGCGCCTTACAGACTTTGATCGCACGGCAGGGTGGGCAACGAATGTCGTGTTGAACACCAAGCTTGCCGATTTAGGTACCGTTACCGGATCGTTGAGGCATATCAGTTTTGGTTATGGTGGTGTTCAATCAAAAATTTCTGAACGTGCCCGTGGTGAAACCACTTCGTATGATGTTTCGGCCAATATTAATGTAGATAAGTTATTGCCTCAATGGACAGGCTTAAAAATTCCGATGTTCATCAGTTATGAAAATACTACGATCAATCCCAACTTTGATCCGGCCAATCCCGACTTGCGGCTGGATGCCGCGTTGAAATCATTCAATACGGACTCAGAGCGAGAAGCGTACCTGAAAATTATTCAGGATCAATCCGTCAGGCGAAGTTTAAATTTCTCGAACGTACGAAAAGTGAAATTAAATAAGGACGCCAAACTACATATTTACGACATCGAAAATTTTTCATTCACCTATGCCTTCAGCGAAGCCACTCAAACAAACTTCAACCTACAGGAAAATACGAGGAGAAATTATAAAGGTGCTGTTACCTGGCAATACTCACCCAAGTTTAAAGGGTTTGAACCTTTTAAAGATTCAAAGGCATTGTCATTACCAGCCTGGAAACTGATCAAGGATCTTAACTTCAATCCATTGCCATCCAATATTTCTATACGAGGTGATTTAGACCGATCCTTCAATAAAATGGTTTATCGCAATGCCAACACCGATGCAGCAAGTTCAATACCTAACTTTCAAAAATTCTTTGTCTTTAATAGAAATTACAACGTGCGATGGAGTTTAACCAAAGCGCTTACGCTGGATTATAGTGCACAGACCAATGCGATTATCGATGAACCCGATGGAGATCTGGATAATGAAGATTCCATCAAAATTGTGAAGGAGAATCTGAAAAAACTTGGTCGTATGAAAAACTTCAGTCAAAACATCACGGCCAATTATACACTCCCCTTCGAAAAAATTCCATTGGTTGATTGGCTGGGATCTGAATACCGCTACAACGTTGGTTATAACTGGAGGGCAGGGCCATTAGAAAAAGCTGATAGTCTTCGGCTGGGAAACATTATTCAAAACACACAAGAGCAAGGCTTGAATGGAAAAATTGATATGGTGAAGCTGTATAATAAAATCGGCTTCCTGAAAAAAATTAATACTCCATCGCGACCAAGTTCCATAACGACAACACAAAAACAAACGCAACCCGACACGGTGAAGCGGCCACCCGAATTGAAAGCTGTCAAATCATTGTTGCGTCTTATTATGTCTGTTCGAAATATTACAGGTACCTATACCATATCGCAAGGCACGATTCTTCCTGGCTTTACACAAACGCCAAGTCTCTTTGGAATGGATAAAGATTGGAATGCTCCAGGTTGGAGATTTGTACTTGGTCAACAAGAATCAGACTTTCAGAAAAAAGCAGCTGCCAATGGTTGGCTCACCAAAAGCAATAAGCTGACAACTCCGTTTAGTCAAGTGCAAACAAAAGACCTGAGTATGCGAGCGAGCATAGAGCCATCCGCTTCACTCAAAATTCAACTCGACATTAAAAAGAATTCTAATACTTCCTTCCAGGAAATTTTCCGGATTGATTCTACGGGAAATGCATACGAATCATTGAGCCCGAGTAGAATGGGATCTTACAAAGTTTCCATTCTCTCCATAAACACTGCGTTTAAAAACAATGAAAGTGTCAACTCTACCGTCTTCAATCAATTCTCAGAGAACATAGGTACGCTTCAACAACGATTTACAAGCATCACTGGCAATTCTTATGAAACCCGATCGCAAGATGTTTTAATACCTGCATTCATTGCAGCGTATACCGGAAAATCTGCAGAGACGGTGAACCTCTCTCCTTTCCCGGCCATCCCATTTCCTAACTGGCGAATTGATTACTCAGGATTAAACAAAATAGAAGCACTGAAAGATGTGTTTCAATCCATCACACTTAATCATGCTTATAGTTCTACCTTCTCGGTAGTGAACTATACCAACTCATTAGAATATACGAATGTAGGGATTAACAATCCTATTGAAGATTATAACAATGGGCAGTTTGCATCAAAAACCAATTCTAAAGGAGAATTGATTCCTGTATATGTAATCAGTCAGGTGATGATCAGCGAACAATTTGCACCCTTGGTTGGTGTAAACTTCCGCACCAAAAGTAAATTGAATGTGCGCTTTGAATACAAAACAAAACGCGATCTGGCCCTCAATATTTCAAACTCACAAATCACTGAACTAAACAGTAAAGACTGGTCCATTGATGTGGGCTACACCAAAGCGAACATGAAACTTCCCTTCAAAGACAATGGTCGCGTGATTACCTTAAAGAATGACATTACCTTCCAATTGAATATGAGTGTTGCCAACAACCGAACCATCCAGAGAAAAATTGAAGAGGTGAATACCATCACCAACGGTAACATTAACTTCCAGCTTCGCCCGAACGTAAGTTACCTCATCAACCAGAAATTGAGAATTCAAGGATATGTGGAACGAACCATCAATGAACCACTGGTGACCAATTCGTTCCGCAGATCGACTACCCGGGGCGGGATAAAAATCATATTTAATTTGGCCCAATAGAGCAGGGGTTTCACTATTTTTGAACCTTAAATTATTCCATGCTATGAATATCCCGCAAGACCTCAAGTACACCAAAGACCACGAATGGATCAAAATTGAAGGCGAATCTGCCACTATTGGCATCACCGATTTTGCCCAAAATGAATTAGGTGACATTGTATACGTTGATATCTCTTATGTTGGCCAGGTGGTGAAACAGCACGAAGTGTTTGGCACTGTAGAAGCCGTTAAGACTGTATCAGATTTATACATGCCTGTGAGCGGAAAAGTAACAGAGTTCAATAATTCATTGGAAAGTGCCCCTGAAAAAGTAAACAACGATCCTTACGGAGATGGCTGGATGGTAAAGGTTTTGATCAGCAATGCAACGGAGACAAGTGATCTTCTTTCTGCAGATCAATACAAGGAACTTATTGGTAAGTAATTGGTTTATTAGTTGATGGTTATTTCGTTGTTCGAATAACGATATCTTATTATGATTGAATTACCCGTCCTATCAAAAGTAGAAACCAAAAAACGCAAACCCGATTGGCTACGGGTTAAGTTGCCCATTGGGCCTGAGTACGCGAAAGTGCGCAAGCTGGTGGACGAACATAAACTTCACACCATTTGTGAAAGTGGCAATTGCCCCAACATGGGCGAATGCTGGGGTGAGGGGACAGCCACCTTCATGATCTTAGGAAATGTGTGCACACGCAGTTGCACCTTTTGTGCAGTAGCCACGGGCCGCCCTACTGAATATGATGCTGACGAACCTACCCGTGTAGCCGAAGCAATCAAACTCATGGGTGTGAAACACGCGGTGATCACTTCTGTAAACCGTGATGAACTGAAAGATCGTGGTGCAGAAATCTGGTACCAGACTGTTATTCAAACTAAAGCAGCAAGTCCGCAAACAACCATTGAAACCTTAATCCCTGATACGAAAGGAAATTGGGATGCCTTGTATCACATGATTGAAGGTGGACAAGAAGTGGTTTCTCATAACATGGAAACTGTTGGAAGATTGTACCGAATGGTAAGACCGCAAGCCAAGTACGAGCGTAGTCTTGAGCAGATCAAGAGAACACGCGAAGCAGGTAAGAGAACAAAGTCTGGAATCATGCTTGGTGTTGGCGAAACCAAAGAAGAAGTATTCAAAGCTATGGACGACTTAGTTGAGCATGGACTAATGATTCTCACACTCGGCCAATATCTTCAGCCAACAAAAATGCATTTGGAAGTAGCTGAGTTTATTCATCCGGATGTATTTGGTATGTACAGAGAAGAAGGATTAAAGCGTGGCTTGAAGTATGTTGAGTCAGGTCCGCTAGTGCGCTCCAGCTATCATGCCGAGCGACATGTTCATGTTCCTTTTGAATAACACGAAACTAAAGAATAGAAAAAGGCTCCATGGGAGCCTTTTTAATTTTATTACCGACTAATCTCATTTCTTCCTATCCACCGCCAAGCGGCTATCGCGATTGGCAATTTCCCAGGCGGTGTGAAAAACTGCTTTCGTGCGAAGTGACAATAAATCAAATTCAATTTTATCTACTTCATCACTGGGCTTATGATAATCTTCATGAACGCCATCAAAATAAAAAATGATGGGAATATTATTCTTGGCAAAGTTCCAATGATCCGAACGATAGTATATGCGTTCCGGATGGTTCTCATCATTATAGGTATAATCAAAAATCAAGTTGGTGTAGGTCTTATTGGTTGATTCACTCAACGTGTGCAAATCAGAAGAAAGCTTATCAGAGCCAATCACATACACGTAAGGAGCACTGCCTTTATGATTCGGATCTCTGCGGCCTATCATATCGATATTCAAATTCGCTATAGTGCTACTTAATGGATACACGGGATTGTTATCGGTATAATAGCGCGATCCAAGCAATCCCTTCTCTTCTCCGGTAACGGTCATAAACAAAATACTTCTGCGAGGCCCTTCACCATCTTTTTTAGCCTGCACAAATGCCTTTGCCATCGCCAATACTGCTACGGTACCTGATCCATCGTCATCGGCACCATTATTAATTTTATCACCTTCCGCTCGTGATGATATACCGATGTGATCATAATGGGCGGTGATCACCAACACTTCATCCTTCTTGTCAGAACCTTCCATAAAGCCCAGAATGTTTTCAGATTTTATCTCTCCATAAACTTGTTCAATGGAATATGAAACTACCGAAGGCTTAATCTTGTCCAGCTTCTTATCAGTGGATGCTTTCTTCAACTTATCATATGTGGTCTTGAAAATTTTTCCGGCAGCTTGAGCAGAAAGATAAAACACACCCGTGTTACCGGTTTGATTTGGTTGCTTCGTAAGAGATAGTCTTCCACCCGCAAAACCTCTGATCATACTGGTGGTTCGTTTGAAGTCATCTTCCTTTTCAATCACAGCGAAAACCATACTCGCTCCTTGATCACGCATGGCGCGGATCGATGGGTTATTCATGACCGATGCCCCGGGGTCTAACAAAAACATGACAGCCTTACCTTTAACGTCAACGGATTTTATTTCTTCTTCCGCTCCTTCACCAACAAACAGCAAAGGAACATCAACCAATCCTGCGGTTGCCAACGAGCCGGTATACATATACTCCTCCCTGGTGAATTCCATGGAGCCAGATTTTAAAGTAACCACGGGTACACCTGCACTAAAGAGTGGTACGGGCTGATAAAAACTTCCGTTCACGGGAGTCGTCAATCCCAACTCTTCAAAATAAGAAGCAATAAAAGCAGCTGCCATTTTCTGTCCGCGCTTACCTGTTTCACGACCTTCCATCGCATCCGATGCGATGATGGATAAGTTCTCTTTTAAATCTTCGGTTGTAATGGTGGTTGCATATTTAACCGCTACCGGATCCTGTTGAGAATACGCCTGGAATCCTATGAGAATGAAAGAGACGGCTAAATATTTTCTGATCATCATTTTTGAATATTACTTTGATTAAAGGCTAATGAATACTGAATGATCACCAAAGCTTTGAAGGATACACACCTTGATGAACGAGGTCTTTGATCTTTTGAGAAACTTCTTCTTTATCTTCCTTATAGGTGACACCAAACCAGGTTTTTCCTCCTGGAAGAATATGTACTTTACCAAGACCTTGATTAATGATTTCGCTTACCATCAGTGCAATATAAAATTCAGCTGAAGGATTTTTGTGATTTTTTTCAACAAACTCCACAAACATTTTTTCAGTGAGATCAAACGCCTCTGCCTGAAAGCCCCAGCAATTCATGGATACAGGCACTTCGGCATCCAACTCGATATTGCCTTCGTTTTTAGAAATGATTTTATCGCCTTCGCGCGCAATTACAGTATGTTCTCTCATGCTTTTGAGGTAGCCCTCCGCATCGCGCTGTGCCACTCCGCGTGAAACACTTCCATATTCAGATAATACGTTTTTCAATGTATAACCTACCATGGCATGATGGTGTTTAGGTGCCGTAGCAAAAAAACTGGCCAGCGATCCAAATGCCTCTTTGCCATAAAAATCATCGGCATTGATTACCGCAAAAGGACCATCGATCACCTCTTTGCCACAAAGCATAGCGTGTGTAGTGCCCCACGGTTTTTTTCTATCGATGGGAAGGTATTGGGCCGGTACAAATTTTTCCAACGACTGAACTACAAAATGAACCTCCGCCTTGCCCTGCAGCTTGGGAAGGAAAATCTCCTTAACGGTTTCTTTTATTTCTTCACGCACCACAAATACGATTTTATCGAACCCCGACCGGATGGCATCGTAGAGAGAATAGTCCATGATGGTTTCACCATTGGGGCCAAAGCCATCAATTTGTTTGATGCCGCCATACCGGCTACCCATGCCGGCTGCCATTACTAGCAAAGAAAGTTTTTGATCCTTTTTCAACTTGTTTGAATAAATTAAAAGTGAGTAATTACCGTTAAAACTAAACCTGTGCAAAAATAGAAGTTTACTTCTGAATGCCTAAACCCCTTCACCCCATGACCCAAAACCGTCCCTCGAGCTACCTGATGTCACTGACGATTATCGGAATTCTGTTTTTCATTTTTGGATTTGTTACCTGGATAAACGGAACGCTTATCCCTTATCTGAAAATTGCATGCGAATTACAGACTGATTTTCAATCCTATCTGGTAGCCACCGCATTTTTTATCGCCTATACAGTTATGGCAATTCCTTCATCATATGTGTTAAAAAAGACCGGTTATAAAAAAGGAATGTCGATCGGTTTATTTGTGATGGCTGCTGGTGCTATCCTTTTTGTGCCTGCCGCTGAGGCGCGCAACTACGATATGTTTTTGATAGGACTCTTTATCATCGGTGGTGGCATGGCTCTGTTGCAAACTGCCTCTAATCCATATGTTACAATCATTGGTCCAATAGAAAGTGCTGCTATGCGCATTAGCATTGTAGGCATTTGTAATAAAGTAGCAGGAATTCTGGCCGGCTTAATTTTCGGATATATCGCACTCAATAATGTGGATGCATTGGAAGCCAGTTTAAATTCCATGGATGCAGTTTCTAAAAATGCAGCCCTTGATGAACTTGCCGGGCGTGTTGTTGGGCCTTATATGATTATTGCTGGTGTGTTGGTGTTCTTTGGTATCGCTATTCTATTCTCTTCGCTTCCCGAAATTGATGATAGCGTTGAAAGCGAAGGATCGGCAGCAGCTAATATTAATAAGACCAGCGTATTCCAATTTCCTCACCTGATTTTAGGTGCCTTAGCCATCTTCTTATATGTAGGTGTAGAAGTACTTGCCGGTGATACTATCATCAGTTACGGAAAATCGCTGGGGATTGAATTATCTACGGCACGCTATTTTACTCAGGCAACATTAGCCTTCATGCTCATCGGATACGTTGTCGGCATTGTGGCGATACCAAAATACATGTCGCAATCCACCGCTTTAAAAATCTGCACCTGGCTTGGTGTAATTTTCACCATAGGTGCAGTGGTTACTGATGGATACGTTTCTGTTGCCTTTATCGCTCTACTTGGTCTGGCCAACTCACTGATGTGGCCAGCCATCTTCCCTCTGGCTATTGATGGCCTGGGTAAGTTCACTAAAATTGCTTCGGCAGTACTGATTATGTCCATTGCCGGAGGTGCCATTCTTCCGCTCATCTATGGTCAGCTTTCAGAAATATTTAACAGCAAAGATGCTTACCTGATGATGCTTCCTTGCTATCTCTACATTATGTATTTTGCTATCAAAGGTCATAAAGTAGGAAGAACTATATGATCAAGAACCTCCCCGTTTTACTTTCCTGTTTAGCTATTGTAGCCTTCTCACAGGCGCAATATTATGAAGCGCGTGATCTCACTGCTGAGAATATTTTTTCAGAAAACATTGAAGGACCTAATGTGGATAAAGCGGGAAATTTATATGTAGTAAACTTTCAAAAAGATGGTACCATCGGCCTTGTGCGCCCTAATGGAGAGGTGGATTTATATGTAACACTGCCCAGTCCAAGCATTGCCAATGCCATCATGTTTGATAAAAAAGGAAATATGTTGTTGGCCGATTGGAAAGGACACAACGTATTGAAGTTGGATAAAAAGACAAAGGCAGTTACTATCTATGCGCACAATGATCTTTTCAATCAGCCCAACGATTTATGTATTAATAAAAAAGGGCAACTCTTTGCTTCCGATCCAAGTTGGAAAGAAAGCACAGGAAAAATCTGGCGCATCGATGGGCCAGGCAAATCGGTATTGCTAGATGACAAAATGGGGACCACCAATGGCATTGAACTTAGCCCCGATGATAAGAAATTATATGTGAACGAAAGTGTTCAGAAAAACATTTGGGTCTTTGATGTAAATGCCAAAGGAGATATTTCAAATAAAAGACTCTTTTATAAGTTTGAAGATTTTGGAATGGATGGGATGAAGTGCGACAAGCTTGGTAATCTTTACGTGACCCGTCACGGAAAAGGCACCATTGCCATTTTGTCTCCAGAAGGAAAGTTAATTCGCGAAGTTCAAATGAAAGGCAAGTCTACCAGTAACATCACATTCGGAGGACCCGATGGAAAATCCTGTTTTGTTACTCTCCAGGACAGAAAGTGTGTAGAAGTATTTGAAAGTGCAGTAGCCGGCAAGCGTTATTAATTAATCACGCTCGCTTTACTACGGATCATCGCGCTGTCGTGTTCAAGTCGTATGACCAGTCCTATTTATATTATCGGTAGCTCGAATACCGACATGGTAGTTAAGTCAGGGCGTCTCCCCGCTCCCGGTGAAACTATTTTGGGCGGAACCTTTTTCATGAATGCCGGTGGTAAGGGAGCCAATCAGGCAGTAGCTGCAGCGCGACTCGGAGGTAACGTTTCTTTGATCGCCAATCTTGGTGATGATCTTTTTGGTCGACAAGCTCATACGCAATTCCATAAAGAAGGTATCAACACCGACTTCATCACATTCGACACAGCTCATCCATCCGGTGTTGCCTTGATTACTGTCGATGCGCAAGGAGAAAATTGTATTGCCGTTGCACCCGGTGCCAATGGAAATCTTACACCCGATCTCTTGCGAACGTTTTTCAACTTCATTGCATCACCTGCGATTGTATTGGTTCAGTTAGAGATTCCAATCACTACTGTTGAATTTATCATTGAACAATGTTCAGCCCTATCTATACCTATTATTGTGAATCCAGCACCTGCCAATAAAATTCTTGATGATGTGTGGAAACACGTGTTTGTCATTACACCCAACGAAACCGAGGCTGAATTATTAACAGGAATCAGGATTGTCGATGATGATTCAGCGAGAAAAGCAGCACAGGCATTTCATCAGAAAGGAATAAAAAATGTCGTTATTACTTTAGGAAAACGAGGAGCCTATTGGTCGGATAATATGAGTGATGGCTTTGTAGCAGCCCCATCCGTTAGCGTGGTAGATACTACTGCAGCAGGTGACTGTTTTAGCGGTGCATTGGCAGTTGCGCTGGCAGAAAAAAAATCATTAGCCCAAGCGGTTAAGTTTGCGAGTGTATCCGCATCCATTTCAGTGACACGAATGGGGGCACAAGCATCTTTGCCTTCCAGAAAAGAAGTTGATACCATTTTGCATTTGAATCCTTAACCTTACGAATTTATGTTCATCATCGAAAGTTATTCCACGGCAGTGCTCTTCTGTTTCATCACGATGCTCTGCTGGGGTTCATGGGCCAACACACAAAAACTGGCTGCGGGCAACTGGAGATTTGAATTATTTTATTGGGATTATGTCTCCGGCATTGTACTATTCACGTTGCTTTTTGCTCTCACTGTGGGAAGTATGGGGGAAAATGGTCGTGCCTTTATTGCGGATCTTCAGCAAGGTTCGTTTGAAAACCTTCGGTCAGCATTTATAGGTGGTGTGATATTCAATGCGGCCAACATATTATTAAGTGCAGCCATCGCAATAGCCGGCATGTCTGTAGCCTTTCCAGTTGGTATTGGCCTTGCCCTTGCTATTGGTGTTATCATCAATTACCTCGATGCCCCTGTGGGAAATCCGGTCATATTGTTTTCTGGTGTTGCTTGTATTGCAGTAGCCATTGGTCTAAATGCATTTGCTTATCAAAAGCAATCAGCCGGAAAAGCGAAAACTTCTTTTACAGGATTAGCGCTCTCCATCATCAGCGGCAGCATGATGGGACTATTTTATACATATGTAGCCAACTCGATGACTACAGATTTTACCAATCCAGAAGTATTGAAGCTTACACCCTACACCGCCTTATTTATTTTTTCTGTTGGCATTTTTATCAGCAATTTTATTTTCAATTCGTTGCTGATGCGATTCCCCATCAGTGGTGATAGCGTTTCATTTTCGGCTTACCTCAATGGAAATTTTCGTAATCACCTGGTTGGAATTTTAGGTGGTTGCATCTGGTGCCTGGGTATGTCGTTCAGTATACTGGCTTCTGAAAAAGCAGGACCTGCCATTTCCTATGGATTAGGGCAAGGTGCTACTGTGGTGGCCGCCATCTGGGGTATTTATGTGTGGAAAGAATTTAAGAATGCACCACCTGCTATTGTACGTATATTGAAGGCGATGTTAGGTCTTTATGTGCTCGGGCTCGCTATTATTATTTTCTCCCGATGAATTGAAAACCATCACTGAATTTCAGTATTCGTCATTATCGTATAAAGATTCTCATTCACACTAAAAGAACTTATGCATGAAATTAAAGATCTCTCCATCGATAATCATGTTGTGCTTGAGTATGAGTTGTCAGACCAAAGAAGTTAAACCGGATAAGAAAATTCATGTCATCTTTGACACCGACACCAATAACGAATTGGATGATCAACATGCCTTAGCTTATTTATTATTCAATCAATCCACTTTTAAAATTGACGGCATTACCATAAATACAACATCCAGTGGTGGTAACATCCACAAACAATATGAGGAAGCAAAACGGGTTCTTCAACTATGCGCTGCCGACACATTTGCCGTATTAAAAGGTGCTGTTCTCTCCTTTCGTGATATTTATCCTAGGATTGATTCAGCAACCTATGATGGAAAAGAAGCAGTTGATCTCCTGATCGAACAAGCGCGCAAACCATCGGAAGATAAGTTAGTAATCTTAGCGGTAGGAAAATTGACAACGGCAGCACTCGCGGTGGCAAAAGATTCTTCCTTTGCTGAACGTGTAAGACTCGTGTGGCTAGGATCAAATTATCCTGAACCCGGAGAACATAATCAAGATAATGATACTGTGGCTATGAATTATCTGCTTAACAGCGCTATCGATTTTGAAGTGGTGACCCTACGCTATGGAAAACCGAGTGGCACCGGTGCGGTTAGCATGACAAAAAAAGAAATTAACAAGGTGATGCCGGGATTAGGACCTCATATCAAAACACCGGTAGCCGGCAGGCATGGCGGTGAGTTTTATTGCTTTGGAGATTACTCCGTAAGTTTATTTGAATACATCGACTATCATGACGACTCGCATGGTCGTGCTTTATTTGACATGGCTGCTGTGGTTATTGTAAAAAATGAAAGTTGGGCACACGTGAAAAAAATTCCTGCTCCAATACTAATTAATAACACATGGATTGATCAACCAAACAATTCGCGTACAATCAAGATTTGGGAAAATTTTAATCGTGATGCGATTATTGAAGACTTCATTTCTTCATTTTCTCCAGGCTCAAATTAATGGAGGAGTCGATTATCCAGTTGCATCAGTAGCAATACCCTCTTAATAAAAGAGTTTTCATTGTTTGATGAACTTCATAAAATGAATCCAATCTTCGAGAAGTAAATCGTGAGAGCCTTCCCGAATATGATAACCACAAACACCCTTTGTGGCTGGGTCACCCACTTGGGGCATTGACGAAGGTAACTGCGAATTTAAGCCAAGAAACTGATAAACCCTTTCGGCTTCTTTTAAGGATAAGTATTCACCTTCCGGATCAGACCAATAATCTTGGTTTGCATCAGCCACATAAACTGATCGTGGGGCAATGCTTGCGATCAACCAATGCTGGTCGAAAGGAAGAGAGCGAAGGCTATCCATGTAATTATACCTTTCATAGTTGACGGGGAACCAATGAGGAAAGCTCGTATTAATTTTTGCTATACTCTCCGCTTTCGAATTGTAATGAAAGTTCAGTTTCGCACCAGTATTTCCTGATTCATTGATGAAGGCATACTTAATCCGACTATCATTTGCTGCAGCCCATAGCGCAGCTTTACCTGTGCGCGAATGCCCTAGTACTGACACTTTTTTCAGATCAAAAACATTTTGCTTTAATGCGTAATCCACCATTCTTGAATATGCCCATGCCCATATAGAAATTGCTCCTGATGCCTCCGGAGTAATTCCATAAAAATTTTGAATTGTTTTTCTGAAAAGAGAATCGTTGTCCGGTATAAAATCCTCATAACAAGCGGTGATCACACCACAACCACTGTCCATGATTGCTTCAATTGGAAATCTTCTCCCATACGATGCGCGACTTTGCTCAACCTTATAAAGTTTGCTCACCGAAAGTTGAATCAGTGTATCTTGGGACAAAGTATGATTGCCGTAATTCAATAGCGTGAAAACAGGAACGGGTACTTTTTTAGCGATGACCGGATAGTACGTTAGCAAATCAACCGAAATCGAATCCTTACAACTATTTATGATAAACATACGTACCTGCTTGCGATATGCTTTGCCTCCCAAAATTTTAGTTTCTTCTTCGAGAAGTTGATAATGAAATGTGTAGTTCACGACTGATGGAATTTCACCATACACTTCTCTTTCAAAAAAGCGAATAATTCCTGGTTGGCGCTTCGTATACCAATCACTCTTTGTCTTTACTTTCTCTCCAGAAAAGAAGGTAAATGCATCCGGAAGTGATTGAGCCTGAACAATTAGTATCGATAGGGTAAAGATTATAATTAAACTTGTCTGAATGATAAATTTTCGCTGTATCCATTTCCTGATTACCATACCTTGATGAATAGTTAAAGACAAATATATTTCGGTAAATTTTCTTTCTAAAAACCGCACTCAATCATGAATCATTTTTTCAATTTCTCCTCTCATAAATTGTTCCCGCTCCTCATAATCTCCCTTCACAAGTAAGTAAGGTATATGCCTGATCTCCAATTCGCTTTTGAATAAATCAAACATAGACTGTCGACTATTACTTAAGTCCCTCAAACCATCAGCCACCCACGGCACATCAATATCGAACAAGAAGTATTGATCATAGGTAATTTGCTTTTCCAACTCCTGTAACATTGGAGGTACTTCCCCTAAATAGTATCTGCAGTAAATTTGCGTGGTGATCAAATCGGTATCGCAAAACAAAATTTTATTGGCGGTTTTTGCTTTCTCCAATATTCGTTCTGTTTGCGCCTGACCTATTTTAATGATATCATCAGTTGTGAAGTCGTTTGAGTTAATGATTTCGCGTGCCACCTCAGGCACATATTCCGTTTGAAATAGTTCAGCCAAATAACGAGACATCATCGATTTACCTGTACTCTCCGGACCATAAAGGCAGATCTTCTTTACAAAATAAGGTCTCACGATAGGTGGAATAAATTTCCAATTTGAAAATGGCTGTTGTCGAATCATTGATGCTGATACAGAAACTCTGGTCCTTTTTGAATCGAAAGTAATGTGTGCTACACCCATGTGGGCTGCCAGCATCGGGCCATACTCTTCTGAACTAACAATAACATGAACAACACCGTAACACTTCTCTAAAAAGCAAGCCCAAATTTTTATTCGCTCCGGCCACGGAAGAGATTCATCATCAAAATCGTCCTTAATTAATTCCGGTTTTATTTTAGAATCATCGTTAGTTATTTCCTTAAGCCAGGAAAATCTAAGATGAAAAGGAATAGGATCAAGGCCGGTATAGCTCATTGAAACAATCAGTTCATCGCACCGGGTAGACGCAAATCTAATTAATGCCATGTGCCCTTCATGTACAGGCATAAATTTGCCAATGACTAAACCTCGCTTCATGCTGCTTTTGAATGGTAGCCTTTATATTCTCTGATCCATTTCCAAAAAGCAAAAATGGCAATTAGTGTAAACACAAGATATTCCAGTCCAAAGAATTTGGCTCCTTTTAAAAAATACAGATAAGTAGCTACTACATCTACGATAATCCAAATAATCCAACATTCAATTTTCTTTTGAACCATTAAAAATGTAGTGATCACACTCATAACTAAAATGAATGAATCAATGAACGGATAGGCACTGGGTAAATTAAATAAGTATGGAAACCACTCATGTAAGTTGGCGGCAAGTGTTCCCATCAGATAAGTAACCAAAAAGCCCGCAAGCAGTAAAAAGACGAATCTTTTTCTGTCCATAAAACTTACTCTCAATTCCCTTTTTTTGTCTTCCTCTTCCGGCTTTGGATTAGCCCAACGCCACCAGCCTAGTAGATTGGTGACAAAGAAGAATATCATCAAGAACATATCCGGGTAAAGTTGAATCTGATAATAGAAGAAGGTAGAAAGAATCACGTTAACAATGCCGATGGGCCAACTCCAGATATTGGCTATTGCCGAAAGCGCCACGGCTATGAGTCCAAAGATCACTGCAAAAAACTCCAGGTAGCTCATTGAGTAACCCAGCACCGTGAAGAAAATGTGATTGATATCAAAGAAACTCATTGTAATTATCCTAATGCAATAACATAATTACAAGCGAAGATGCAAAACACATCATTGGTCGAAGGTCACAAGTAATAGATGTAATTCCCTTTGCTTATCACGCTGTTGCTTGACTACTATTTCTTAAAATTTTATACAAACATTCTTAGTCTCAGTAAAGAACCGGATGGCTTCCCATCCTCCTTCGCGGCCAACACCAGATTGTTTCATTCCACCAAAAGGTGTGCGTAAATCGCGAAGCAACCAACAGTTTACCCAGATGATTCCACTCTTCACCTGATGTGAAACACGATGTGCTCGTTTTAGATTTTCTGTCCAGATGGTTGCACTTAATCCGTATGCATTAGAATTTGCATACGCAATCGCCTCTTCTTCTTTATCGAATGGCATGATCGTAACTACCGGGCCAAAAATTTCTTCCTGATTAGTGCGGCAATATTGATCGAGATCAATAATCACCGTTGGCTCAACAAAATATCCCTGCTCACATCGTCCTGACATAGTGATGCGCTTTCCACCACACAAAATTTTTCCTCCCTCTGTTTTTGCGAGATCAATGTAAGACAACACCTTTTTCATGTGCGCTTCTGAAACCAATGCGCCAACGCGAGTCTTGTCTTCCAGAGGATCACCTACTACTAATTCCTTTGTTCTCTTGACAAACTCATCCACAAACTTTTCATAGATACTTCGTTCCACCAAAATACGCGAGCCACACAGACAAATTTCTCCCTGATTTGAAAAGGAAGATTGGATGGATGTGTTTAACGCTTGTTCAAAATCACAATCAGCAAAAATGATATTGGGATTTTTTCCGCCTAGTTCTAACGATAATTTTTTGAACATGGGGGCAGCGGTGGCGGCAATTGTTTTTCCCGTAACCGTGCCACCGGTAAATGAAATAACCAATACATCGGGATGCTCTACTATGGCCTGACCCACTTTATGGCCAAGTCCATGAACAATATTTAAAACACCATTAGGCAAGCCCGCCTCGATACAAAGTTTTGAAAACAAAAAGGCCGTCATGGGTGTAAGCTCAGATGGCTTAGCCACCACTGTACAACCGGCCGCTAATGCGGGAGCAATCTTCCAGGTAAATAAGTACAAGGGCAAATTCCAAGGTGATATACAACCGGCAACACCAATTGGGGTGCGCGTTGTATAATTGACTGCTTCACCTTCCATATGGTGCGATTCGGAGGCGAAATGCATCGATGCGGTAGCATAAAATCGCATGTTAGCGGAAGCCCGAGGTATATCCATTGACTTTGCCAACTTAAAGGGTTTGCCTTGATCAATACTTTCTGCTAAAGCAAGTTGATCTAAATCACGATCGATAAGATCCGCTATTTTACTCAAGATTGCTGCGCGTTGATCCAGTGGCATGGCAGACCAAGATGCAAAAGCGAATCTGGCAGCCTTCACTGCTTCTGCTACATCCTGAGCGTCAGAATCCGGAACTAAATTATACGCAACTCCTTCGGCAGGATTGATATTGGGAAGATAATTGGACTTACCCGGCTCAACCAGTTTGCCATCAATGAAATTATATAGTTTCTCCATGCCAAAATGAATTCTGGGGTAAGTTACCAAAATGAATTGTTATGAATTACTTCTTCGTAATCTTAAACTCCACCCTTCGGTTTCGTTGGCGGTCTGCTTCGTTAGTGTTTGGTGCGATGGACTGTGTGTATCCATAACCTTTACCTTCAACACGATCTTTTTTGATTCCCTTTTTCTCCAGGTATGCTTTCACCGCAAGAACACGATCCTGAGATAATTTCAATAATGCATCTTTGTTACCTACATTATCGGTGTGCCCACCCAACTCAATTTTGATAGATGGATTTTCAACCATGATTTCAACTAAGCGATCTAACTCCGGGAAGGATTGTGATTTTAAAATTGGTTTACCTTGTTCAAAAAAAACGTTGTTCAACTGCATCGTTTCTCCCACTTCGATGGGCACTAAGAATAAATCTTTTTCAATCTCTGCATATTTTGTGATCGACATGAGCTCGAGATTTTCATTCACAGAAAGAAATCCTTCTGCCACGGCACGAATACCATAATTTTTTCCATGTGCCAAAGTAATGCGATATGATCCTGTTTTAGGATCTGAAATAGCTTCGCCCACTTCCTTATGCTCCAGCAGATCTTCGAATAAAATATCAGCACTTACCGGAATTTTTGTTTTTGCATTCAACGTTCGACCCAGCAACATAACAACCGGTTCGGGCTTTATCGCCTCGGGTAATTTTACACGAATGATATCGGTCTTGCCGAATGAATTAACATTGCTAACCATATACGCGTAATCTGCCGAAGCTGGCAAAGTATAGTACGCATCGAAGTGAGTACCATTTATTTCCGGCCCTAAGTTGACGGGCTCTGTCCAGTTTGTCCAGCCATCGCCAATTCGCTTGCTCATAAAAACATCATAACTGCCATAGCCAGGCCTTGAGTTCGTTGCAAAGTAAAGTGTGCGCCCGTCTGCAGCGAGAAAAGGAGAAATTTCGTCACCTTCGGTATTGATCTGTTTGCCCAGATTAATCACATCTGACCACTTACCATTATTATCCTGAACGGTTACATAAATATCCCTGATATCTCCACCTTCCTTATAAAACAAATCTTCTTTCAACTTAGAAGTAAACAAAATCGCTTTGCCATCAGCCGACATATTCCCTTCCATATGGTCCGCTTCGTTATTAAATTTTACATTTAAAAATTCTGGCTCCGACCAACCACTCTGAGTGCGTCTTCTTAGCTGAAAGCCTTCGTTCCTACAAAAAAGTAACATATTATTATCTGCGCTGACTGCGGCCAGATTGTTGACGGAAGCGTCATTGACAGGACTACCCATATTAGTTTTTTTTGACCATGTCTTTCCATCGGTTGTGGTCGTCATCCACACATCTTCTCCATCTTCTTTTCCTCCAGTATTTTCTGGCGCATATTCTATGCCATAGAAAATCGTGCGTCCGTCTGCCGAAACGATAGGCGATAAGTCGTCATACGCAGTATTGATCTGCGCACCAAGATTTTCTTTAATAAAGCCTTTCGTTAACGTTAGTGGTAAGTTAATTTTTACATCATGTCGGAATTTGACATTGTCAATCTCTAAGATCATATCCGTATACGTAATCAACCCGATGCGCGAACCATAAGTTGGTAACGCATCAATAACCTCCACCTGCTTGTCATTAATATAAAAATAGCATTTTGATTTGCGCTGCTCTACTCTCAGCACGTTGACCTGCCCCATAGGATTAACGTATTTATACCCCACCCATTTATTAATCTTACTATCTGTTTCAGGGCTTTTGATTTTATAGTATCCATTGGTGGTGGCCAAAAACTCCTGGTACTTGCCATCGCCATCATCGCCCCACAGAATGCCAAACCCATTATTAACACTGCCCGATTGTTGCCGAAAGGTAGCTTCCAGACTGAAATCCTTTTTTTTATCAAAGTGAGGAGTAATGGTGATGTAGCGGCCATGGTCTTTTTCGGTGGTGGTTATCACATATTTCCCATTTTCTATTTTCATAGAATAATTTTCACCGTTGCCCGTCCACCAGCCATTGGGGTTACTGCTGAAATCATCGTTGGTTAAAATCGGTAATTGAGCGTGACTTGAAAAAAAAGCAAGAAACGTCAGTGCTGTGATTAAGCCTTTCATACCCCATTATAAATTTTCGTGAAGCAATCTAAAAACCTTGTAAGGTAAAATACCATAAAACAGGTATATCTAATCCGTGCCAGTGCGCAGTACTATAAACTTCCTGTTCTTCCTCCGTCTACCGGCATGTTAACACCATTGATATATCCGGCTGCAGGGGTTGCCAAAAAAGCTACTGCAACAGCCACTTCATGAGGCTCCGAAATCCGTCCTGCGGGTACTTCGGCAATCATTTCGTTTTTCACTTCCTCATATGATTTACCTGTTTTCTCAGCCTTGTTTCGTATGATTGAATCCAACCTACCTGTCATCGTAGTGCCAGGTAGCACATTGTTTACGGTTATGCCATAAGCTCCTAATTCAAACGACAATGTTTTTGCCCAGTTCGCTACCGCCCCTCGGGTGGTATTTGAAACTCCAAGTCCTCGCAAAGGCACTTTCACTGAAGTTGAAATAATGTTAATGATTCTTCCATAGCCGGCTTCTTTCATGGAAGGTACCACAGCTTGCACCATAATTTGATTACAAATAAGATGGCTTGAAAAAGCTTTAATAAATTCTTCCGGTGATGCATCAATGGCCTGCCCGGCAGGAGGACCACCGGTATTGTTAATCAGGATATGAACGTTTTTGCCGTTCAAAAACCGCTCGATCGTTTCCTTCAATTGATAGGGCAGACTAAAGTCGGCAACCACATAGCCGTGCTTTTGTCCTGCCACGGCATGCAACTCTTTGATCGTACTTCTTAATGATTCTTCGTTGCGGGCCACTAGGATTATATTTGCGCCAAGCAGAGCCAGTTCTATGGCTGAGGCCTTTCCTATTCCTTGTGTGCTACCACACACCACGGCTGTTTTTCCACTTAAATCGAGATTCATGAAATTGTTTTTAGTAAATATAAAAGAACGTTAACTTTCATGTGTTAATAATTTTCGGTTAAGGTCACATGAGATGGATGGGATTCATCATGAATTTAGGTGAAGAATGCTTAAGGTCATTTCATGTCTTATTAATTAACCTCTTAACCCCCGTGTAATACTTACCAAACAAATCCATGGTATGGAATCAGTTTACAAAAATTGTCAGAGTTGCGGCACGCCCTTAAAGCGTGATCCGGATGGTGGTGGCACCCATGCCGATGGAACAAAGTCGCTCATGTATTGCAGTTATTGCTTCCATGATGGACATTTTACTCAACCGGACATCACCGTTGATGAAATGAAATTATTAGTAAAAGGAAAACTGAAAGAATTTGGCATACCCGGCATACTTACCGGAGTGTTTACGCGCAACATACCGAAGCTGGCACGCTGGAAACATCACACCCATTAATCTGTTATACTAATCTTAATCACTTTATATGGCTATTCGCAGACCGTTCAATCTTAAAAACTGGATCACCGAAAACAGAGACTTACTAAAGCCTCCTGTCGGAAACAAAAATTTATATGCCGATGCTGGTGACTACATCGTGATGATTGTTGGCGGCCCCAACGCACGAAAAGATTTTCACTTCAATGAAACCGAAGAACTCTTCTATCAACTTGAAGGAAATATCAATGTGCGCATCCAGGAAGATGGAAAGCCAGTAGATATCGAAATCAAAGAAGGTGAAATGTTTTTGTTGCCAGCTAATGTTCCTCATCGGCCGGAGCGCCCTGCAGGATCTGTCGGATTGGTGATTGAATGTAAACGCCCTCTGCAAAATGTATTGGATGGCTTGCAATGGTATTGCGATAACTGCAATAACAAGTTGCATGAATATCGTTTTCACCTCGATAATATCGAAAAGGACTTTCTTCCACGCTTCCGCGAATTCTATGGATCAACAGAATTACGCACCTGCAAAAAGTGCGGTACAGTCATGGAAACAGATCCGCGTTTTGTTTAAACCTACTTT
Organism: Bacteroidota bacterium; assembly: GCA_947470895.1. Classification (GTDB taxonomy): domain Bacteria; phylum Bacteroidota; class Bacteroidia; order Cytophagales; family Cyclobacteriaceae; genus ELB16-189. The sequence continues at coordinate 35,791 of CANIVF010000001.1, read as the reverse complement.
AGGTAATAACCTTATCACGTATTGATTATCTTGCTTCATGAATTTTGAAAACTCGTTGAGCTTTGCAAAGAAGCTTGACAAAGCTGATCCGCTAAAATCATTTCGTCAAAAATTCCATCTGCCGAAAGTAAAAGGAAAAACCGCTTTTTACTTTACAGGAAATTCGCTGGGACTTCAACCCAAATCAGCGAAGTCTTATATCAATCAGGAACTGTCGGATTGGGCGGCATTGGGGGTGGAAGGTCACTTCCATGCAAAACATCCGTGGTTGTATTATCATAAATATAGTAAGAAGGCGCTCGCTGATTTAGTGGGAGCCAAACCACTAGAAGTGGTGGCTATGAACCAACTTACAGTGAACCTGCATTTGATGATGACTAGTTTCTATAGGCCTACATCATCACGTTTTAAAATACTGACTGAGGCCGGTGCATTTCCTTCAGATCAATATGCGTTTGAGTCGCAACTTAAACTTCACAACATCAAACCAGATGAAGGATTAATTGAATTAAAGCCACGATCAGGTGAACATACGCTTCGGGAAGAAGATATTCTTAAAGCGATTGGGCACCACGGTGATCAACTGGCGTTAGTCATTTTTGGTGCAGTGCAATACTATTCTGGTCAGTTCTTCAACATCAAAGCAATCACGGAAGCTGGTCATCGCGTTGGTGCTTCTGTTGGATTTGATCTGGCACATGCCATTGGTAATGTGCCTCTTTCATTGCACAAACATAACGTTGACTTTGCGGTGTGGTGCAGCTATAAATATTTAAACTCTGGCCCCGGAGGAATTGCCGGTGCTTTTGTTCATGAGAAGCACGCCAACAATCCGAACCTCGTGCGCCTGGCCGGTTGGTGGGGACATCATGAGAAAGATCGCTTTCAGATGAAGAAAGGATTTATTCCTATGCCCGGTGCCGATGGCTGGCAACTCTCCAACTTTCCGGTGATTACCGGTGCCGTTCACCTGACTTCGTTGCAAATCTTTGAAGAAGCCGGCATTAAAACGCTTAGAAAGAAAAGCATGTTGCTTACAGGATTTCTGGAATATCTATTGAAGTCGACAGAAAATTATACCGAATACTTTACCATCATTACCAATTCAAATGTTGAAGAACGAGGATGCCAACTGTCTATCTTAATGAAGCGTAACGGAAAGAAAGCTTTCACATCACTCACTAAAGGAGGCGTAATAGCCGATTGGCGCGAGCCTGCTGTCATTCGCATTGCTCCTGTTCCATTATATAATTCATTTGAAGATGTATTCCGGTTTGTAGAAATCTTTAAGCGCACATTCAGAAAATAAAGATGAACTCTTCCAAACATATTGCCATTTGCGGAGCCGGATTAGTGGGCTCATTGCTTTCTATTTACCTCGCCAAACGCGGATACAAAATCAGCGTATTCGAGCGAAGGGGCGACATGCGACAAAGTAATTATGTCGGTGGCCGCTCTATTAATCTCGCTTTAAGTAACAGAGGTATTCGGGCATTAGATGAAGTTGGCCTAGCTGAAGAAATGAAAAAAGTAGCCATCCCCATGCATGGCCGCGTGATGCACAACAGGGCTGGTGAACTTTCATTTTTGCAATATGGAAAAGAAGGCCAATTCATAAACTCTGTTTCGCGCAGTGCTTTAAATATTGTTCTCATGAACAAGGCCGAAGAGTTGGGTGTGGATTTTCATTTTGAGCAGCGCATAACAAAAGTTGATCTTGAAAAAACAATTTTAATAATCGATGATGGGAAGTCCTCAGTCGTAAGAAATTATGATTTAATCATTGGTGCTGATGGTGCATTTTCTGCCGTGCGTGGTGCACTGCAATTCACCGATCGCTTCGATTACTCTCAGGATTATATTGATCATGGCTATAAAGAACTTCATATTCCACCGGGAGCTGCCGGTTCTTTTCAACTCGAGAAAAACGCATTGCACATCTGGCCGCGCGAAAGTTTCATGATGATTGCTTTGCCCAATCCCGATGGAAGTTTTACCTGTACTCTATTTTTTCCCTTTGAAGGTAGCCCGTCTTTCAACCAATTAAAGACCGATGCTGAGGTTAGTATGTTTTTTGAAAGCACTTTCCCCGATGCAGTAAAGTTGATGCCCTCATTATTGGAAGATTATAACTCAAATCCAACTTCATCATTAGTAACGGTATGTTGCTATCCGTGGATAAAAAATAACACGCTATTACTTGGTGATGCGGCTCATGCTATAGTGCCTTTCTTTGGCCAAGGTATGAATGCCGGGTTTGAAGATTGTAGAATCTTAAATGAGTTATTAAACCGGTATGATGATCAGTGGAAAAAAGTGCTTCCGCAATTTCAGCATGAACGAAAAAAAGATGCCGATGCCATAGCCCAACTGGCGTTGGATAATTTTATAGAGATGCGTGATCTGGTTGCCGATGCTGACTTCTTACTAAGAAAAAAAATAGAAGCTAAGCTTCATCAACTTTATCCCGCGCAATGGATACCACTCTACTCTATGGTAACCTTTCATGATAACATGCCTTATTCAATGGCTTATGAAACCGGGCAGAAACAAAAGAAGATCATGGACGAGGTGATGAAAAGACCTGGCATCGAAAAAAATTGGGAGTCATTAGATTTTAAATCAATTATTGAATCGCTCAGCAATGGCTAGGAGTCAATTCGAAGTTTATATTCATCAAAGCGCTGAAGCACTTGCTTCACATAATTAACTGGCCCAACGCAGCGGCAATAACCAACTACAACAACAGGGTCGCGATAGTATTTTGGTTCAGATTTCTTAAGTAAGAAATACTCTACGTTCTCTTCCCACCGGGTGGGGTCCTTACCATGTTTTCTGGATAGTTTTTGCGCATCAATGACATGTGAGAGACCAACATTGTAAGAAGCGAGTACAAACTTCGTTCGCTCGATTGAATCTGGTACCGTTTTAGCCCATTGCTTATCCAGGAATTTCAAAAATTTGATTCCCACTTTAATATTCTGAGCTGGGTCCCATAAATTTTGAACACCAAAATAATCACCTGTCTCAGGCATAATTTGCATCAGCCCGATGGCACCAGCCCATGATTCAACCCTAGGATCAAAATTTGATTCCTGATACACCATGGATGCAATCAGTCGCCAATCCCAACCAATCTGTTTCGCACCAGCTTTTAGTTGATCATCGAAGGGTGAAAGTTTAGTTCCTGCATGAGAGGAGTAATCACTTGTGGTTCGTGCAAGTAAGGACCGGGGATTTTTAAAGTACTTGTTATAGATCACATTAAACACACCTTTTCGTTTTGCTCCTTTCAACCATTCATTAATAGCCTGCAGTAAGTTTGGTGAATTACTTCTCACTCCCCATGCTATCTCTTGGGGATCGCTCAATACTGTATTGATATCAAGGTTAGGATAATAAGATGAGTTCACCATGGCAATGGTCTTATCTGAAACAGTGTATTTGATTTCTCCTGTTGCTACTTTTCTGATCAGCGATTCGGTTTCGGCAGATGCACTGTCTTCTACAACTTTAATTCTTCCACCAAGGTTTTTTGATATCTCTTTCATGCGCTCACTAAAAGAGGAACCTTTCATTACATAAACCTCTTTGCCAATAAGTTGAGTGGTATCGCGCACCAACTTTTTATCTAACACCTGGGGCGGTTGCATGCGCCAGTTGGCTGGTTTCTTTTGAATCAAAACCTGAAATGTGTTAAAGTGAGGATCAGTAAACGATAGATACTCCTTTCGCTCTTCTGTAATAGCCAGTGGAAAAGCCAGAATGTCACCCTGACCTTTGTTAAGTAAATCAATGGCTTGCTCAATTCCTGCCACTAATCTTATTTTAAGACTGACCTTTAAATGATCGGTAAGTCGTTTAAGCAATTCATACTCAAACCCCATCGTTCTGCCTTTATAAATGAAATAACTAATGGAGGTGTTGTCCACCACAGCGGTCAGATAGCCTCGTTGTCGGACAGCATCGAGGTCAAGTTCAATTTCAGGTTCTTTTCGAAAAGAATTATCTTCAAGGGAAGGAATGCATCCAAAAAGGAAAAAAAACGCAATGAAAATGACAGCTCCGGTTTTTTTCCTCCTTTTCATACTAGGAAGATACACCTTCCGGGATAAAATAAAAAGAGGCCCGGTTGTGCCTCTTTTTATATATGACTGATAAAATCGTTCTTAGTTAAAGATATAACGTAAGCCAATTTGTGCTTGCCATACGTTATCAAGAGTAATGCTCTTAATGAAAGCATCTCTCAATAAAACAGTTTGCGAAGTGCCATCAGTCAATCTCACGCTTTGAGTAGCCATGCGATAGATTGGCTTACCATTGGCATCAATTCCAGACTGGTTAACACTTCCTGTTACACCAGAACCAGTGGCTAAGCTAAGCGGGTTGGTCGTAGTGCTTTGGTATCCAACACCGTATTTATTGCTAATCATGTTTCCGAAGTTAAGGATATCAGCTCTGAATTGAATGGTATTTCTCTTTCCTCTCTTTCCAGTTTTAATATAAAATTCCTGTACTACAGTGAAATCAAAACGTGTTAACCATGGGAAAGCACCACCGTTTCTTTCGGCATAGTTACCTCTCCTGTCTTTCAAATAAGGATGATTATCAATATAAGAATCAAAAGCTACTTGCTGCTCTGCCTCTGTATATGTTTTTGTTCCAACAGTTAATGGAGCAAAGGCTATTTCAGAAGCACTATTCGGAACGTAGATCAAGTCGTTATTCTGACCGTCACCATTCATATCGTTACCATAGATATATGATAATTTACCACCACTAGCAGCAACAGTTCCTAATGTGAACATCGTTGATCCACCAAAATCACCACCATATTCAAATCTATAATTTGCATAACCTACAATGCGATGTCTCAGATCGTTATCGGCAAAGCTGGTTGCAAGGAAATTTTGACCATATAAGGTTGGCATGTTTGCCTGTACGGTACTTCCTACAGATTGAATATCCCAGGCCTGACCATACGTATAACCTAACATTCCGCTGATACCTTTTTCTACAGGCTTCTCTAACTTAGCTGTAAAAGTGTAGGCATAACCTTTTGTTGTATTCTTCAGAACGAATACATTCGAAACTGGTGTGTTTAAAAAGCGTGCAATGTTTACTGTATTATTAGCACCTGATCCGGAGCTGGCAACACCTGAAGCAGGAAAACGATCGCGGGTATCGGCACCTGCAAATACTCTGCTTGGATCTCTAAGGTTAGCATCAATATATCTTAAACCCTGCAACGTCTTGTTGTAGATTACTTCTACTGTACCGATCAAACCGAACGGTAATTTTTGATCAACCGCTAAACTTGTCTTCCACACTTTAGGATACTTTAAGTTTGAGTCTGTTGCATTCACTACGTAAGGAGGCAATTTGGTAATGTCTGTAGTAGCAGGAATGAATTTACTTGGATCAGTACTAAAGGGATATGCCGTGGTGTTGGTTACGTTAATAACGGCTGTGTTAACACCATTATTACCCAATTGATTGGAAACTAAAACCTGAGGAATTCTGGAAACGAATATACCAGATCCTCCACGGATCTGCGTTCTGCGGTCGCCAGTAACATCATAGTTAAAACCAATACGTGGAGAAAGTAATAAACTCCTCTTAGGGAAAGCCCCTGTATTGACACTGTAACCGGCTCCATACTCATCTCTAAAATTCAGACCGCCAACAACAGGGTTATAGAAATCGGTGGCCGTAGAGTTGTCATAAGCAAACAAGTCACCACGAAGACCTCCCGTCAGTTTCAATTTGTCGCTTAACTGAAACTCGTCTTGAACATAGAAGCTGTACGTTGAAACTTTCAGATATTGCCATGGGTCAGCACCACCGGGCAATAATGAATAACGAAGGTTATACCTGTTTACAGTTACAGGAGATGTGGTGGCGGTTGGATTGTCAATAAATGCTTGGGCAGCAGTCTTAAAATCAGCAATTGAGTTGTAAACATAAACTCCGTTTGATGTTGGGAAGAACAAGTTGTCGGAATTAAACTTCTCGTAAGAAACTCCAAACGTGAACGTATGCTTTCCAGCGAAATAGTTTAAGTTATTCGTAATGTTTAGTGTTGAATAACGTAGTTTATTACTTGGTGTAAAGGGATCAAAACCAATTGAGGTGTAGGTTGTTCCTGCATTTAAAATATCAATGGTAGGGAACAAATCGTTGCGATAAGTTCTGTCCTCGTTTTGATTATTATAAGTAGCAATAAAATTATTGGCGAACTTACCACCAAAGTTAGAGTTCAACTCGACAGCCAAAGAGCGAGTGTTATCAGCTATCTTGAATCCTGTTCCTTGTGGCGAAACAGCCAATGGAAGGTTTTGACGATTTCCATTACCGGCTGTGTTACTACTATTACTGTTGTTTATGTTCTGATCAGATTCTGAATCGTGTTGAGAATACCGAACAGAAAGTTTATGATTTTGATTGATGTTATAATCCAAACGAATCAACGCCTTCTTACTTGTCAGCTCATTATTATAGTTGGTTAGTGCACCTAAATCTCTTCCAAATTTAGTTGACATGAAATCGCTCATATCCTGAAGATCTGCCAACGTCGTTCTTGAAACGTTACCAGCAGCACCGGGCTGATTGGCAACCCAATCTAACGCTGGAGAGCTACTGGTGAATTGCTCTGCATTGATAAATAAAAACAATTTGTCGTTGATGATTGGGGCACCTATTCTAAAACCTGAAGTTTTTTCATTAATGTTTACCGGTGGCAATGCTAAACCATTGGCCTTATCGCCAACCATGTTTTTCTTACTGTTTCTGAATAGATAATAAACAGATCCTGAAATATCATTTGTGCCGGAGCGTGTAACTGCATTAATTGAAGCACCCGCAAAACCAGCCTGAGTTACATCATAAGGTGCAACGTTCAATTGAACTTCTTCCAAAGCATCCAACGATACAGCTGTAGTACCAGTGCGACCACCAGCCTGCGCTGAACTTCCTAATCCAAAACCATTGTTGAATACAGATCCATCAATAGTGAAGTTGTTAAAGCGGCTATCCTGACCGGCAAATGAACGACCATTGCCATATGCGTTATATTTAATAATGTCGTTAACGGTTCTTCCAATTGTTGGAAGACTGTTAAGGTTATCCTTCGTAAAAGACGAGGCCGCACCTGTTCTGTCTGAACTGAAAATATCATTCTTAACACCAGATACTACAATCTCTTCAAGTTGAGTGCTTTCATCGGATAATTTAGCGTTGATGTTTGCTGCAACACCAAGACTCAGATAAACATCCTGAAATACTTGTTCTTTGTAGCCCACAAAACTGATTTTCACAGTGTAAGGACCGCCAATACGCATACCAGGTATCACATAGCGCCCATCGGCACGTGCTGCCGTTCCGTATGTTGTTCCCGAAGGAGTATGGGTAGCTACAATCGTAGCACCTACCAACGCTTCTCCCTTGGAATCAGAAATGACTCCCGAAAGGGATGACGTGGTAACCTGTGCATGCAGCCCAAAAGAAGCTAGCAGCGCCAAGCTGATTGTGAGTAAAGTTTTCCTCATATAATTATTGTTTTGGTTTTAGAAATGACGCCCAAAAATATCCTTTTGATTATTAATTAAACTCTTCATCATTTTAAGTTTTTAAACATTTTATTAACAATAATATAATCCTGTAAGCCACCCATATCATATCGTTTGCAGTTTGCTATAAAAAGCAATTACTTAACCCCTCTTTTCTAAAAAATCAAAATTTTATTATGAAAAAAATCATTCTACTGGCGCTTTTAATTTTTGTAGCAGCTTTAATTATTCAAGCCCAGACTGATCTTTCTTATTACTTACCACCCAATTCCCAATATGATCCTGCAATCCCAACTCCACCTGCGGTAATTGGTCATAGCGTAGGCGAATGGCACATTACCCACGACAGGCTGGTGAATTATATGAAAGCACTGGATCAAGCATCGGATAGAATCAGTTTGGAGCAGACTGGCCTGACCTATGAAGCCCGCCCTTTATTATTGCTAACCATTACCTCTCCAAAAAACCATCAAAATATTGAAGCTATTCGTACTCAACACCTTCAGTTAACTGATGCTTCAAAGTCAGCATCACTCGATGTGAAAAATATGCCGGCCATTTTTTATCTCGGTTGCAGCATACACGGCAACGAAGCCAGCGGTGCTAATGCCGGATTGCTTATGGCCTATCACCTGGCTGCCGCCAAAGGACCAGAAATAGAAAAATATCTCGAAAATACCGTTATTCTTTTTGATCCTAGTTTTAACCCGGATGGACTTCATCGTTTTTCGGGCTGGGTGAATTCGCGCAAGAGCATGCAGATAGCGTCCGATGCCAACGACATGGAACATAACGAAGCATGGCCAGGTGGGCGCTTTAATCATTATTGGTTTGATCTTAACCGCGACTGGCTGGTGGCACAACATCCTGAATCGAGAGCACGTGCGAAAAAATTTCAGGACTGGAGACCTAATGTATTGACAGATCATCATGAGCAAGGCACGAACGCTACGTTCTTCTTCATGCCCGGTGTGCCATCACGTGTGAATCCGCTTACACCAGATAAAAATCAGGAGCTCACCCGTAAGATGGGTGAATATCACGCGAAAGCTTTGGATCAAATAGGTTCCTTATATTTCACGCAAGAGGGATATGATGACTTTTATTACGGCAAGGGTTCCACCTTTCCGGATGCACAGGGTTCAATCGGTATTTTATTTGAACAGGCTAGTTCACGTGGCCACGCGCAAGAGAGTGTGAATGGAGTGTTGAAATTTTCGTTTACCATTCGCAATCAGTTTGTAACTATGCTCAGTTCATTGAAAGCAGTAAATGAAATGCGGGAAGAGCTACTCACCTATCAGCGCGACTTTTATAAAAATGCGATGAGCGATGCAGGTAAAGATCCAGTGAAAGCATACATCATTGGATCAAAAGATAAAGCCCGTGTAAATATGTTTGCAGAGATGGCCCTGCGCCAGAAGATCGATGTGTATAAACTTCCGTCAACACAAACCATAAACGGAAAAACATTCGATGCATCATCGAGCTATGTGTTGCCTACCAATCAGGCACAGTATAAGTTATTGCAAAGCATGTTTTATACGCAAACAAAATTCAAGGATAGTATCTTCTATGACATCTCCAGCTGGACATTGCCGCTTGCTTTTGGTTTAGATTATGAGGAAGCAAAAACCACACCTTCATTGGGGGGGAAAATTTCTGAAGGCAAATTACCTCAAGGTCAACTCATCGGGCAGGGAAGTTATGCGTACGTGATCGAACCTTACGGATATTATGTTCCTCGCACCACCTATCGATTGCTGGATAATGGTGTACGCATCAAAGTATCGACTGAAACTTTTTATGGTGATGGAAGAAAATTTGAGCGGGGAACTATTTTAATTCCTATCGACAATCAGGATAAAACTCCTGATCAGATTAAAGCACTGGTAAAAGAAATTACGGAGAAAGATGGCATTGATGTATTTGCACTCAATACCGGATTAGATTATCGCGGTGTGAGTTTAGGTAGTAGTTCGTTCTATGTGTTAAGGAAACCTGAAATTGCTATTTTGGTAGAAGGTGGAATTTCGCCTACCGATGCCGGTGAACTCTGGCATTTATTAGACACGCGTTTTCAAATTCCTGTAACGATGATACCGATCAGTGTGTTTAATACATCTTCCATTCAAAGGTATAATACAATACTGATCCCTGAAGGAACATACTCGGGTATTACGGATGCCACCAAAGAGAAACTTAAAAGCTGGGTGCAAGCTGGTGGTGTATTAATTGGTTTTGAGCGTGCTCTCAACTTCTTCACAGCGGCAGGCCTTGGAAAGTTTGATGTAAAAAAAGAGGATGAGAAAAAAGATGCCGCTAAACCAAAACCTTATGGGGATCTGGATGAAAACCTTCGTGCGCAAGAAACGAGCGGAGCTATATTTGAAGCCGAAGCTGACCTCACACATCCCTTTATGTATGGATACACTTCCAATAAAGTAGCGATGTTTAAAGCCAACAATTTGTTCATTCAAAAATCTATTGGTGCTTACTCCAATCCGTTAGTCTATGGAAGCAATCCCTTAATCAGTGGCTATATCACCAAACCTAATTTAGATAAACTCAAAAATTCATCAGTAATGGGTACGGCCGCTCTCGGTAGAGGACGTGTGGTAGGATTCACGGAAAATATGGCCTTCCGTGCGTTTTGGCTTGGCACCAATAAAATGCTGATGAACGCAATCTTCTATGCACCCATGGTGAGCAGCGAAGCGAGTCGCTAAATATTTGTTAATACATTTTATAATGGCCTTCTTACCTTGGTGAGAAGGCCATTTTTTACTATGATAACTATTATTTCGTTACATGACATTGGTTAGTGTTTTTTAAAAATCAGATTGATAGGTTTATCGCATATCTTTAAAGTATGAAGCGCATTGGCATGATACTTTTGATTTTTTCGTTTCATGGGTCTTTTCTTTTTTCACAAGATCAGCAGGACACCATTCGTCAAAAGAAAAATCTATCCATCGCAGCCCGAAAGTCAACACAGCAACTCATGAATAAGATCCGGCACACACCGCCTGATTCATTAATTAACATAAAAAGTGAAATGCCGTTTTTGCCCTATGAAGGAAAAATCATCCGTAAAATTGTCATTAATCGAATTGGTTTCGAACGTGCGATACCAGATACCTCACATTGGATTAAAAGCACCGCAGCACAAGTTGGAAATCGACTACACAACGACACAAAGACATGGGTAATCCGCAACAACTTATTTATCCGTGAAGGTAAACCATTAAATCCCTATCGACTTGCAGATAATGAACGCTACTTACGTGATCTTGAATTTATTCTTGACTCCAGAATTTTTGTATTGCCATTATCAGAAGACAGTGACTCTGTTGATCTGCTGGTCATGACGCGCGATGTATTCAGTCTGGGTGCTATTGTTGTACCTCGCAGCAGCAATGAGTATCAGTTTCGGATACAAGAAGCAAACCTCGGTGGCATGGGACAAAAATTGCGTGTAACCGGAGTTTACGATTATGAACGTACACCTAAAGCTGGATATGAATTTCTTTATCAGAAAACGAATTTGTTTGGAAGCTTCATCAATGCTTCAATGGCGTACACAGAAATCAATACGGGTAGAAGTGTTGGCGAGGAAAATGAATATGGATATCTGTTTCGTTTGGACAGGCCGCTCTATAACCCGTTTGCACGGTGGACGGGTGCTTTGGAGTTAAGTCGAAACTGGTCAACAAATAATTTCAGAGAAGAAGAATCTGTGTTTGCTCGTTATCAATATGATATTAAAGATATGTGGGCGGGTTATTCCTTTGGCTTAAAGAAACTTCAGGATAAACCAGCACATGGCGAAAATAGAAACCGAACTTTTGTTGCTCTTCGTGCCTTCGATCAGGAGTTTAGTAAAATGCCGGAGGCAGCACGTTCATCCAACGATAGCATCATCTATACTGATCGATCGGATGTGTTGGGTCAATTGTCTTTTTTCAAACAAAATTTTTATAAGACGCGCTATGTGTTGGGGTTTGGTCGTACTGAGGATATTCCGTATGGCTATCGAATGTCATTCACAGGCGGATGGGAAAAAGAGCGTGGCATGCAGAGAGCCTACACCGGTGCTGAGGTGATGATGAGCACCGTGAATGCAAAAGGTGCCTTTTATACGTATAGATTAAAACTTGGAAACTATTTAAGTGAAGATTTGATTCAAGATGCACTGGCTAAAATCAGCGTGAGTCGGTATAGCCAGCTTTATGAAATAGAGAAAAGTAAAGTAAGACACTTTGCTGAAATTGAATTTGCATCGCAACTGAATCCAACCTTGAAGCGCGGTCTTGACATCAATGACGTGAACGGCATCAGGGGTTTCAAGCCCGATAGTCTATTGGGTTCAAAAAGACTGCGTTTAAGAAATGAGGTGGTGGTGTTTACTTCCTGGAAAGTACTAGGTTTTCACTTAGCACCAGTAGCGAATATTGATTTAGCCTATCTGGGTAAGGAATATCAACAACTAATGAAAAAAGAAAATTTTTATTCCGGCTTTGCTGCAGCCCTACGAGCGCGAAACGAAAATCTAATCTTCAACACGGTGGAAGCAAAAGTATACTACTATCCCAAAACGGTAGTAGGAATTGCCCCGTGGCGTGCCGAGTTTACCGTAAACCTGCGCATAAAATATCCTACCGGGTTGGTGACGGCACCCTCCACAGTATTCAATCCCTGATCAAGTCCCATTATTTTAAAGCACTAGCCCAGGCCGCTATTGCGGATGATTGCTCCGATGTAAGCTTGGCATCACGGTGAATGAGCGTATAGCTACTTAGTGGCATCTCTGCTTCACCAACAACTTCCCCGATTTCCTCAAATTTGTGCTTTGCTCTTTTCTGATCATAAGCACCAAACTCTGAAAAGTTGAGTTCTTCCTTTCCATCATTAACATGACTTTGAAGCCACAAACCCGCTGGCTGAATATTTGTATACCATGGGTATACCGTGTTGTTACTGTGACAGTCATAGCATGATTTCTTTAACACAGCATGCACCTCGTCAGGCACGTCATAGAATTTTGATATATCATTCAAACTTTCACTTGCCGAACTATTTCTTGTAGGGCGAACGAATTGGATGACTACCAAAGCGACCAGCAACCCCAAACCGATTTTCTTTTTCATATTCACTTGGATAAATTAACTAATTAAAGATACAAAACGGTTTCACCATTTGCAGCCGAAATTACACGGATGAATAGATGATTCTTATCATCATTACAAGTCAGCTGTTGAGTGATTACACCATATGGTTTTTGAATGTTGAAACGGAAATCATGCATTTATCTAAAGTAAGCGATGAACAACAAAAGACAGCCAAAAACAGCAATACATGAATATTATTTATAATTTTGATAAACTCACTGCCTGAGCGTGATCCGAAAATTCTTTCCGCTAGACAAAAACTACCTGCTCGAAGAAGCCCAGTTTGGGCTTGAGGAAGCTTTGCTTACTCAACTTTTTGAAAAAGTAAAGCTACATTATCAGCGTATTCATAATCCGCTTGGGCTTGATGATTCCTTTAGTCGGCAGATCAGGAATTTTGAAACCCAAAACTTTAAACCACTCGATAGTTTCTACCAGAATCTTGGAGCTGTGTATCGTTATAAGTATGGAGACAATCAACTGGAGTTTGCCTGGGATGGACGAGACCATCAGGAGATCTATAGAAATGAGTGGACCTCGACCTTTGAACAATGGACAAATGATTTCTGTAAACATGAATTGTTCTTGCAAGCCGTGTTGGATCTTACTGTATTCTTACCCGAAAATAGGCATACCGATCTGGCCGAAAGCCGTATGAATCATTTTATACTCAAGCACTTCGAGGTAAAGTTTCATAAAAGCCGTGGCATTGTGCAAATGAAAGTGGCTTAACCGTTGTGTTGTGAATGGGACGATAGCATTTTAAACAAGCGGTTTGAATAGCTCAATCCAAATTGTTAATTTATCGAGTCATTCATTTAAATACTTTTACCATGACCCCTCGTCAGCTTTTTATTGCTATCTCAGTTGTTGTTACCGCCCTTCTATTAGTATGGAGTTATTTCTGGACGGATGTATTACTGCTTTTTATAATCGTTGCTCCCATCGTCTTTATGGGTGTGCAGGACATCGTTCAAAAGAAACAATCCATACGAAGAAATTTTCCGGTTCTCGGGCGGTTGCGCTATGTATTTGAAGATCTGCGACCAAAAATTCAGCAATACTTTGTAGAAAATGACACCGATGGTGCGCCCATCAATCGCAATGAGCGCTCAGTAATTTATCAACGTGCGAAAAAGCAAGTTGATACTGTACCATTCGGAACACAACTGGATGTGTATGCCGAAGGCTATGAGTGGATGACGCATTCAATTGTGCCTCGGGATTTTCATAAAATGGAACACAATCCGCGTGTGCGCTTTGGTGGAAAAGACTGTAAGCATCCCTATGATATGAGTGTACTCAATGTAAGCGCTATGAGTTTTGGCTCACTGAGTCAGAACGCAATCCTGGCATTGAACGCTGGAGCTAAGTTAGGCGGCTTTGCACACAATACCGGTGAAGGTGGGCTGAGTCCATACCATCTTGAACCAGGCGGTGATATCATCTGGCAAATAGGAACGGGATATTTTGGCGCGCGCACCAAAGACGGAAATTTTTCTGATGAAGCATTTCAAAAAAATGCTATGTTGCCCAATGTGAAAATGATTGAAATCAAACTTTCACAAGGTGCCAAGCCAGGACACGGTGGTATTTTGCCTGCCAAAAAAAATACCCCCGAAATTGCTGCGATTCGATTGGTGGAACCCGGCACCACTGTATTTTCACCCCCATTCCATAGCGCATTCTCAACACCAACAGAATTGATTTTATTTGTCAAAAGCTTGCGCGAATTATCCGGTGGCAAACCGGTAGGTTTCAAATTATGTATCGGGCGTAAAAGTGAATTTCTTTCCATCTGCAAAGCGATGGTGCAACTAAATACCTACCCGGATTTTATTACTATTGATGGTGGAGAAGGAGGAACGGGTGCTGCACCACCAGAGTTCAGCAACTTTGTAGGCATGCCTATGTTGGATGCACTCGCTTTCGTAGATAATGCCCTACGAGGTTTTGGCATTCGACAAGAAATGAACCTGATTGCTTCGGGAAAAATTCTCACCGGCTTCCACATTGTACGCGCCATGGCTCTTGGTGCCGACACGTGCAACAGCGCCCGCGCTATGATGATGGCATTGGGATGCATTCAAGCACTGGAATGTAACAAAAACACCTGCCCTACGGGTGTGGCAACACAAGATCCATACTTTACGAAAGGGCTGGTGGTAAAGGATAAAACCAAGCGTGTGGCCAATTATCACAAGCATACAGTAGAAAGTTTTGTAGAGTTACTGGCCGCATCAGCCATTGACCATCCTGATAAAATTAATCGCACCCACGTATATCGCAGGGTATTTATGAATTTGGTAAAGACTTATGAAGAAATTTACCCTACTATTCCTGACGGATGCTTACTGGAAGGTGGCGATGTGCCTTTTGATTATGAAGACTATTTGAAACGTTCTTCGGCTACCTCTTTTGAGGTTGCTGTATAACCATTGCGGCTTTTCAATAACATGGCATAACAAGAAACAGGCCAGGCAAAAAGATGCCTGGCCTGTTTCTTAAACTAACATAATTGCTTTCTCTATTGCGACTTCCCTCTGCCAAGTATTGGTAAAATAGAGACTACCTTATCCTTGCGCGTGCCATACATGAAATCGTATTCATTAACGGCAGGATCGCAATGTGGAATGATCAATTCGAGTTTATCACCGATTTTGTAACTCTTATTCGCATTATCAAATGTGATTGTTCCATACTCATCAGAACCGGCAGAGTAAACAAAGTCAGGTTCACCAATCACAATAGCGGGTGGTTGATTTAACGTAAGCGCTTTTGAACCGGAATCGGTAATGATCTTTTTTGGATAATTCATATTGATAATCGTGGTCATTACCGTGAGTGAAGGTGCAAAATCATCAAATACTTTTTCATTTTTTGCACCCCCAATTTCGATATACTGTCGATCCATAAACAAATAGCTGCCCACTTGAACATCAGTAAACCCAGAAACTTCCTGCATCATATCATACGTGCCCGTGCTGCCCCCACTGAAAATCTCCATATTCAATCCGGCTGCCTTCATCATGTCATAAGTCTTCACAATGGGCTCCATATTTTTCAAAACTTCTACCTTTCTTTTTTGGAAGCCATGGATGTGGTTTGCGGCACCATCATAGGCAAGTATACCACGAAATTTAAGGTTTGGCATTTTGGATATCAGCTGAGCCAAAGCAAGTGCTGGTGCACCAGGCATTACACCCGATCTTTGTATTACATCAACGTCAACTACTACATCAGCAACAATACCGGCAGCTTTGGCCGCATCTTGCATATCCTGAACATATTGAGGGTTGTCTATCGCCTGAATGAACCCAGGGTATTTTTTACGGAGGGCCATTGCCCTCTTGATCTTCGGAACAGTAACATTCACACCCGTCATTAACACATTCTTGATGCCGTTATCCAGCATGATTTCCGACTCAGAAAGTTTTGCTGCGCACACACCTACTGCTCCGGCATCAACCTGCATTTTTGCAATGGCAGGACATTTATGTGTTTTCACATGAGGTCTTACTCCCACCCCTGTGCCTTTCAATCGTGTATGTACCGTTTTAATATTTTGTTCCATCTTATCCAGATCAACGCAAAGGGCGGGACTATCCAGATCCCATTTTGATTTACCAATTTCAGAGTCGGTAATTTCTTCAATACTCTTGGCCTTCAAGGTGAGAGGCGACAACAAAGATGCAACTCCGGCAATGGCTCCGGCCTGCAAAAAATTTCTACGGTTTAGTGAATTTGACATAATGCGGTTTAATTTATTAGATCAATAAATTTATTGAAAATAATCGTGAGAACGAAAAAATGGATGACGGCTGGAAGTTAAAGCCTATGGAGGGTCATTCATGGATGAGGGTTAATGTACCTCGAACAAATAAAGGTCCTGATTAGCTGGTTTTGATGATATAAGTGCTTCTGGATGATGACGCAGATTGTGAAGAGTGCGTTTAGGTTATTCTTCCTTTGATTCAACATAGCTTGATTCTTTCGGGGTTTACAAATTGGGGTCATACAACGAGCCATTCTGGCTAATAGTTTTGGCTATTACAAACTCCTGAATTCAGCTGCCATACGGGCGCTCTATTTAGTGAGTTGAAGAAAGGTGAATGCACCACATTCACCTTTCTTATTTTTAAACCCAGGTTGGTAAGATACCCACCTTACTCCACAGCCATGGCTGCCCTTACTATGTTGCATCTTCAATCCATTTTCAACCATTGTATGAGTTTCCAAGGAATAATATTTACCAATCCATTGAATCCAGAATAAGGATATACCTCTAAGTTGAACTGGAGTTCCCTCTTTTTCAACAATCTTGTTCCCGGAAACTTTCAATGCACCTTAATATTCAACAGCTGTGAATGGTATGGGCTCTGGTTCAGGAGTTGGAATTACAGGATTAGAAACCACAGGAGTTAATGGATCATGCTCCGAAGGTTTGCAGTTTTCTATTAAAAAGAGAATCAAAACCAGCGTAACCAGTTTTAATATCCTGTTAACGTTCGCTTTGAATATCATTATCTGTAATGAATTTATACTATCCCTGATTGATCTCCCTAATTTCAAAATCCTTACCGGTTCCAAACTTCACTACATCTTTCAGTAGAAATCGTTCGAGGGTGTGTAAATCTTTTACCTTGAAATCATCATTCACCAAAATGCGCTCCACCTGAAACTCATAGGTGTCTCCATAGTTTACCAGTCTATATTTTTTTCCAACACGAAGTGCATTGAAGGATATGCCCGCCATTACAAATCTTCTTCACGCTCCAACATCAGGATGGAAGCCTGTGGCACAATAAAATACTTCTCATTTTCATACATCACTTCGATGGCACCTTTCTGTAAAAAAATAGCTAGATCCCCCTCACGAGCCTGGAGTGGTAAGTATTTTACTTGCTCCTCTTTTCCCTTCCACAGATCATCTTCATCGGCAGGCATTGGCAATGGATAGCCAGGACCAACTTTGATCACAAATCCCTTTTGAATTTTTTCTTTCTCCTGAACGCCCGGGGGCAGATATAATCCGCTCTCTGTTTTTTCAGATTCCTTGGCAGGACGAATCAACACACGGTCGCCTACTACAATGAGTTTTTTCAATTTATTGTCGGCAGTAAGTTTGGTAGCCATCTTTTTATTGTTGAAAGTTGGTTATCTGTTCATCAAGCCATCGTGGCCATAAAATGTTACTTCTTCTTCGTGGCCTTGAAAGGGAAATTCATTCCCTCCGCAGACATAATCCCAGTTATTTCTTCTTCCGCCATGGCGGCATTTAGTAATACCGTATAGCCTGAATAGTTGAACTCACCTCCAACTTTTTTAGTGGGTTCATCCCAGGTAAATTTATAAATGATAATTTCGCTTCCCGAGGCCGTCAATTTTGCAGAGTAAAGATTATTTTCTGAAACAATACTCATCAAACCAGTAAAATTTCCGTCAGGAGTACCTGTCACGGTAAAATCCCAATTGCCCGAAGGAGTGATTACACCTTTACTTGTTTTGGTAGATGTACAAGAAATACTAAGCAGAGCAACAAAAACAAAAATCAGATTTTTCATATTTAGTATAATTTATTTTTCAAACAAATCCGCCTGGTCTTCCGAGCGGCTTAATAGTTTCGCATCAATAGCCTTGCTGGCTTTGGCTCCTAATTTTTTAATTTCCTCTACGCGTCTAACAATATTACCACTTCCCACAGAAATTTTTTTCATAGAATCTTCATAGAATTTTTTCGAAGTATCGAGATGCTTGCCGAGCATGATCAAGTCTTCTGTAAAGCCAACAAACTTATCGTACAGATCACCCGCTTTGTTGGCGATATCAAGTACATGTCGGTTTTGGTATTCCTGTTTCCAAACATTCTTGATTAACTGAAGTGAAGGAATCAAAAGTGTAGGGCTCACAAATACAATCCGTTTTTCAAGGGCCTCCTCATACAAGTTTCGATCGCTTTGAATGGCCAGAATGTATGCGGGCTCGATAGGAATAAACATGATGATAAAATCCAGATTGGCTTCAGAGATGTTCTGATAATTTTTATCGCCCAATCCTTTCATGTGCTGGCGGATAGAAAGCAAGTGTGCCTTTAAGGCAATTACTTTTTGTTCTTCGCTTTCGCTGTTCACAAAATTATTATATGCAGTCAAACTTACTTTTGAGTCGATGATGACATGGCGATTCTCTGGTAGGCGTATGATCACATCCGGTCTGAATCTTCCCTCAGCTGTAGTGAATGATTCCTGCACAAAATACTCGCGGTCCTTTTCCAAACCCGATTTTTCCAAAATGCTTTCGAGGATGAATTCGCCCCACGCACCTTGTGTTTTAGAATCACCTTTGAGTGCTCGTGTTAAATTTTCAGCTTCACGTGTCATCTGCACATTTAATCGTTGCAGGTTTTCAAGTTGTTCTCGTAAAGCAGAGTTGCGTGCGATCGTGTCTTTGTGTGTTGCCTCCACTCTTCTTTCAAACTCTATAATCTTTTCACCTAAAGGTTTCAGCAAATCGAATATGTTAGATTTATTCTGATCGGTAAATTTCTTGCTTTTCTCTTCAAAGATGTCGTTGGCCAGATTTTTAAACTGAACTGCAAATTTTTCCTGAATAGTATCGAGTTCCTTTTTCTGATCGCTAAGTTTTTCCTGAAGGTTCCGATAATCTGCTTCGGCGGTGGAAAGACTATTGTTTAATTCTATAACCTTGTTGCGGCTAATTTCTAATTCACGCTTTAATTCAATGGCTTGCGCGTTGGCCGCTCTAACCTTTTCCTGTTCAAGCAAAATACCGGATAAATTCTGGTTGTTATCAGCCTGAAACTTAAATCGGGCTATCAACCAACCAGCCAAAGCACCGGCAACTAATCCAACCACCAAAAGTGTAATTTCCATTGCGGCAAATTTAGATCATTTCAAGTTGGTAGCAACTGATTTCTTAGGCCCTTTATGGCAGAATGATTAACTTTGAAACTCATTGAATTTCAAATATATGGGTTCCACAATTACATCAAGCCACGAGGCGATCGGGTTAGAAGAGAAGTATGGTGCCCACAACTACCATCCGCTTGAAGTTGTATTGAACAAAGGTGAAGGTGTGTTTTTATGGGACGTGGAGGGTAAACGTTACTTCGATTTTCTTTCTGCATATAGTGCCGTTAACCAGGGACATTGTCATCCGCGCATCATCAATGCATTGATTGAACAAGCTAAGGAACTAACACTGACATCACGCGCCTTCTACAATGATAAATTGGGTATAGCTGAAAAATACGTTTGCGAAACGTTTGGATATAATAAGGCTCTGTTTATGAATAGCGGTGCGGAAGCAAATGAAACCGCGATTAAACTTGCCCGTAAATGGGGTTATACCAAAAAAGGAATTCCTGATAATGAAGCGGTGATTGTTGCCGTAAAGAAAAATTTTCACGGCAGAACAACGTCAATCATTTCTGCTTCAACCGATCCATCATCCCGAAATGGTTTTGGTCCATTCATGCCAGGCTTTGAGATTATCGATTACGACAATATTGAAGCCATTGAAAAAGCTTTAAAAAATCCCAACGTATGCGGGCTTTGGATTGAACCCATTCAAGGAGAGGCAGGTGTGTATGTTCCGAAATATGGATACCTGAAGGCAGCAGCCGATTTATGCAAGAAGCATAACGTGTTGTTGATGATGGATGAGATTCAAACTGGTATTGCACGCACGGGTAAAATGTTGGCTTCCGATCATGAAGGCGTACGTCCCGATTTATTGATTTTAGGTAAAGCGCTGTCGGGAGGCGTATTACCAATTTCAGTAGTACTGGCTGATGATGACATTATGTTAGTGATCAAGCCGGGTGAGCATGGTTCTACTTTTGGTGGCAATCCGATGGCCGCTGCTGTGGTGATGGAAGCGTTGCAGGTGGTGAAAGATGAAAACCTTGCAGCCAATGCCGAAAAGCTGGGGACGGTATTCCGCCAGCGGATGAATGCGCTGAAAGTAAAATCAGATTTAATCAAACTGGTTCGTGGTAAAGGTTTGCTTAACGCAATCATAATCAACGATTCACCCGAAAGCGAAACAGCCTGGAACCTGTGTTTGAAGTTTGCTGAGCATGGACTGTTAGCCAAGCCCACGCACGGCAATATTATTCGACTCGCTCCACCATTAGTGATTACCGAAGAGCAAATTCATGAGTGTTGTGATATTATCGAGAAGTGTGTGTTGAACTTTAAGAAATGAGTCAGTTTTTCTGCTTTATTCGATCTAACTCTATCCAAGCGTCATCATCACCAAAATAAGTGATAGGAACAATGATTTTACCACTCTTATCAATTATTCCATACTTTTTGTTTAATCGAACATAAGCATATTCCTCATCGAACCAGATGGGTTCATCATAGAGCGGGGCAACAATTTCCTTCCTGGTTGTTAATGAAAAAAGTCCATGCTTCTTGTTACTCACAACGTCCAGAAGATCAAAATTCTCGGTGGTCTTTATCTCATCGTATGCGCACGGTACTACCAAATTACCAACCGTATCGACCAAGCCTGATTTTTTGTTTTGCTTTGCCAAAACATAAACATCAAGATGCATGTCTTTAAAAGGTTCTTTGCCCCCATCAAAAATACAAGGCACTACCTCTACTCCTTTTTCATTAAGCAACCCGGCTTTATTGTTACGATATACCACAGATACGTTGCCGAAGTAAGGTAGAATATCATCCGTATAGGAGAACGACTTTTCATAGACACATTCTACCAATACTTTTCCTTGAAATCGACTAACGATTCCATATTTACCTTTTTTTACAACGACTTTATTTTCCTCATCACCGAATAGATACTCTTCTTCGAGTACTTTGCTGTATTCGAATGGCAGTATTGTTTTTCCTTGTTGGTCGATGAGACCCCACTTGCCCTTTAGTTTTACAAATGCATAGGAATAGTCGTAAAATTCCATGACCTCATCATAAATCGGCTGGATGGCCCATTCTTCGTCATTGGTAAACCCAAATTTTCCATTAGCTGCCTTTTTGGCTTCCAATTGTGAGAAAGCACTTATCGATAGGAATACGAGGCAGAATCCGAATATAATACGTGAAGTCATATTTTTTTTAATAAAGTAATGGCTTATAAAATTATCATTCATCCGTACCAGTACGGATTTTTTATCGAACTACTTCACTGCAATGATTTTAATCTTTTCCAACTCTTCCTTCAATTGCTCGGGTGATTGAAAGTGAATTCCTGGCAAGCCTACTAGTTTGGCTCCTTCAATGTTTCGTAAGCTATCGTCAATAAATAACGAACTGGCTGGATTTACTTTATAACGGTCAAACAAAATCTGAAAGAACTCAGGAAATGGTTTGCGTGTTTTTTCATGACCCGAAACCACAATACCCTCAAACCAATGAAGGAATTCAAATTGCTCCAATGCCCACGGAAATGTTTGCTCCGACCAATTGGTAAGCGCATATAAACGATATTTTTTTGAATCTCTGATTTCCTTTAAGATATCCACCGTTCCTTGTATCGGGCCATTCATGGTTTCCTGCCAGCGACCATACCACGCACGAATGGCATGTTCATGTTCGGGAAATTTCTGAAGCATCTCCTCAGTGGCTTCTTCAAATGATCTACCGGCATCTTGTTTTTCATTCCACTCATGCGTACAAATGTTTTCAAGAAACCAGGTGATCTCCTCTTCGGTTTTAAAAATCTTTCTGTAAAGATGTCTGGGGTTCCAATCAATAAGCACTGCGCCTAAATCGAAAATGATGGTGTCTACTTTTGAAGTCATGTTTGAAAATTATATCATTTTAAATAAAATAATAGTTAATGATTTCAAAGTTAGGCAGTAAACTGTTGATATTAAATCACAATTTAATCGCATCCATTATCGCCTTTTGACGGAAGAAATCGACTCTTTCAACGAAATTTGCATCATTTTTATTAGTGTTTTGGTAATAACCAGACCTAAGTTTACTTGATTAACAAAAATGACAATGCCACACAAAATTTGTGTGGCATTGTCATTAGAGACCATTAAAGATTAATTGTGATTCACTAGTATAGCTTGCGTTCTACGTAATTCTCCTTGAGTTAGAACTAAGTAGTAATAACCATTCTGTAACTGGTTGACTGGAATTATAATTTCATCACCTTCCTGCTGACTTGCTTCATAAACTTTATTTGAATCTTTATCATATAACAACAAGTCATAAGGCTTCAGTTTATCTTTTTCTTTCCAATTCACTTTAACTTCACGATTACTTGGGTTTGGGAAGATTGAAATTAATTGAATGCCTCCACCCCCACCTGAAACCGGAAAGACCCTTAGCTTGCTAAAAGAACTTGCCCCACAACCATTATAACCGGCTACTTGAAGATTACCAGAACTACTGCCCACGATAAAATTAGGAGTTAACGTGTTTACGATTCCATTAATATTTCCACCGAACCAACTCCATGGAGTAGTGCAGCCGCTATTACAATAGGGAGTAATCCAATTATAATAAGTTGCAGATGTTGAAGGGTACGTGGAAACATACTGATAGATGCCACCTGTCGATGGGTTTAATTCACCTGATATAGGGCCTGGTTGCGTGGGTGGCCCCGCCCAGACTGTAATGGGGGTACTTGGAAAATTTAGGTTACATGATGAATTAACAACATTAATGCTGATCGTTGCTGATCCATTGAAATAGGAAGTTCCTGTTTTTACAACAAATGAATTTACTCCTGCAATGCTGGTAAAACTTCCTGAGGAAGGACTAAACAGATTAGAAGGTTGCGCAGTCCATGTTATTGTAGACCCTGGTGGAGCATAGTTAACGTTAAATGTGGTGCCACTATAGCACACCGGACCCGCGCCTGTCACCGAAGGATCATTAAATTTAGGTATATAGTTTCCACTTGAAATTGAGGTGCCGCACGAGAACTTAACTGTTGCTTTGATAATCCCCTCATCCAACTTTGTACCTGATGGACGTAGAGTAATACTATTTGCTGTTTGACTTACGAGGCTCCAACTTGCAGGATATTGCCATTCATACGCCTGAATTCACCCAAGTGCAAATTGAGAGTTGCATAAAAGGTAACGGGATTAATATTACAATAACTAGGCCCTGGATATCCTACTTGTGGGCCAACGGTCACAACAGATTTTGCTCCATTTAATGTAATTGTAGCTGCCGCTGAAAGACCAGCTGACCCACACTTATGATTGATCGTTCCTTCAACCTTTAGATTTCCCGAAAGCGAGCAATTGCCGTCTACACGTTGCAACCAGATGTCATTAGTCGTGGTAATCACTGAGTTAATATTACCAGTAGATAATTCTTTCCAACCGGGTGGAATAGTCCAAGAATAACCAACCTCAAGCTGGGGTGGTTGCGCTAATCCTCCTGTACCTTGAACAAACATACGAGGTATGGAAACATGGACAGATGTTGTTGTACAAAAATCAACATCTCCTGAATTCGTGTAATTACCCCAACCTTGACCTTTAACCGATAAAATAAGCTCCTCTAAAGGTGTTGCAAGAGTATTGTCATTGCTGTTCCCGCAGTTAACAAATGTTGCCTCTAATTTACCAATAGCACCTAGAGTGTCATTCCAGTTAATAATAATTTTATTCCCGCTTGATGATTGCTTTTGACCGTTTGTGATTTTCCACACTATCGCACACGCTGCTGAAGGTTTATCTACTTGATATTCTATTCCAATTACAGGACAAGCAGTGCCAGAAATAGAACTTGCCGTTATTATTGAAAAGTCGTGATAATGTCGAATACAAAATCATTAAGGGACAAAAAATTAAGTAAATTTTCTTATTCATAACCTTTGATTTTTTTGTAAAAATTAATTTGACTTGTTTCTTAAAGTATTACGGTTGTAGACATACCCAACTATTAAATTTATGCTGTGATTTCTTTCTGGTAAGTTCTCGGGATATGCTTTATTATAGACATCATTTAACCCGTAGCTGTCGTTTAATTGAATAACTAGTGAATTCTGTTTTATCAATAGAAAAGAGTATGAAAACCCAAGAGTAATTCCAAAATCATTTTTTTCGAACGCTTGTAATCCATAAATAAATGTGGATGAAGAAATACCTCCATTTGGACTAAACCCATTCCACTCGCGTCCCTTAAATTTGTTTGATGATATGCCACTTTTAGGATCAGAATAACGTATGACTCCATTACTTCCTTTAATTATACTGTAATAGCCCCCGACTGAAATTGAAAACTTGTTTGAAGAATCAATATAAAATTTAGGTGCAATGCCAATTGTTAAATAATTGTAAGTATAGTTAGTGATTATTTGTTGTATGGTGTTATCGTTAACAGAATTCAATGGATGATTTAATTCAGCCTTGGTTCCCTTCTGTTCCCACATTATTCGAGCGTTTATTTCAATTTTCTTATTAATTGGATGATAAATCCCGACACCAGAAACAAAGCCAGACTTTAATAACCTTTTGTTTTGCAGAACACCATCATTATAGTCTTCGACAAATTTATTTCCGTGATTAAAGGATAAACTAGAGCCTGCAAAGAGTTCAACTTTATCAATAAATCGCTTGGTTTGTATTAATGATGTACCTGTTTTTTCTTATGCAAGCAGGTAGCCGGAAAGCAACAGGCAGAAAAAATAAGAAGTAAAGAATTTCATCGCTTTAGTCTTTGATTCTTGAAAATTGAAAAAAAAATCTCTAAAAACAAACTAAGTTGCTCAATATCTTACATGAGAAATCTTTTCAGCGTTTTTGAACAATGAATTTAACTCGCATTAGTAATAAAGAAACTTACCAGAATCTGAGTGGAACAATCTGGCTAGCCAAATCATTTCTTGTTTTGAAACGCCCATTTCAAAAAATGGGGTATAGCTTCTTTCCAGGTTTTAAGATTGTGTTCTCCGTGTTCGAGTTCAAGATATTGAATATCATGAAAAGGGCGATATCCTTTTTTGGTTAGTTCCACAATAAGATCAAGGGTGTCGTCAATAGAATCAATCACGCCATTTTTATTACGGTCGTGATTCTCATCTTTCAGTCCGGTTTGAAACCAGAATTTTAATCCCGGCTTAAATTTTCCTCTTCGCACCGCCTGATGCATGATGCGATCATAATGATCAGAATAGAATTTACTTTTCATATCGCGCTTACGCCACCAGAATGAACCACTAAAGGCACCTACTTTTCCAAAATAATCGGGATTGTGATAAGCAATATCCAAAGCGGAAAGTCCACCCAACGAAAAGCCAGCAATACAATTCTCCTCGGGTAATCTTGAAATCGGATATCGATATTGAAGATAGGGAATCAACTCGGTCATGATAAACCGGGTATAATTTTTAGCTTTTGAGCCACGACCAAGATAATCCTCCTTGCTGGCAACACCATACTCGTGCATGCGGTCACCTGCATGTACACCTACCACAATCACATCGTTAATGTCTTTGCTCAGAGTTAGCTTTTCGAGGGTGGATTTTAAATCAATAGCCTCACTATCCTGACCATCATTTAAGATAAGTAAAGGATACTGCTTGCCTTCCTTTTCATATTGAAATGGGAGAAAAATATCCACCACGGTGTCCCTTCCAAGTAGTTTGGAATGGATGTCAGTCAGTTTTTCGAGATAGTAATGTGGGGTAGATGGCAAGGACAATAATTTTTTTAACGATAAATTGATTTTTAAGCCGCTTTATTCCGACTTTTCTCTGAATTAGAGGACAAAAATAGAGGTTTATAAATTGAATTGATATGGCACACGAACATTATCATAAATGGTATTCGCCCAGTTTGAACCGCGACATAGAAGTCCTTGCCTTTGGCACACGTGGCTATCCGGTCATCTTGTTTCCCACCTCGATGGGACATTATTATGAAAACAAAGACTTTAAATTAATAGATAGTGTCAATTGGTTTTTAGATGAAGGCCTCGTAAAAATTTATTGTGTTGATGGCATTGATGAAGTGAGTTGGTATAACAAAAGTATTCATCCGACCGATCGTGCAAAAAATCACCATTGGTATGATCAGATGTTGTATCACGAACTAGTGCCTCTGGCACAGCGCGAAACCGGAGTGGGCCGTGTGGCCACTGCTGGCTGTAGTTTTGGAGGATATCACGCCACCACATTTGCATTCAAGCATCCGGATGTGGTGAAATATGTTTTCAACATGGGCGCTGCATTCGATATCATAGATCAAGTAGATGGCTATTATGATGACCAGGTGTACTTCAATAACCCCATGGATTTTATACCTAACGCCCAAAGTGATTTCTTTCACGATATGTTTGTCGTACTAGGCACGGGAACAAAAGATATGTGCTGGAGTGCCAACGAAAAAATGGCAGAAATTTTACGAAACAAGAGGATCAACCATTGGCTTGATGTGCGCCATGACGCTGAACACGACTGGCCCGTGTGGAAACAAATGTTTCCTCATTACTTGTCTTTGATCCGATAAACATGATTACACGCTGCTTATTGATTCTAATTATCCTGTTGCCACAGATAGCGACAGGATTCAAGATTGATGGCAGTGAAGCGGTAGAAATCAGAGGCATCAAACAATGGATAAAATTTCAAGGCGAACACGATCAGGCTCCTGTTCTACTTTTCCTTCATGGTGGCCCGGGCAATTCGGCCATGAGTTATGCCGATCGTTTTACACAGGAACTGCAGAAACATTTTATCGTTGTGCATTGGGACCAGCGCGAGAGTGGGAAGACTGCTAGCCTGAATAAATCACCCGAACCACTAACTGTTTCTATTTTCATCGATGATGCCATTGAGGTGATTACCTATCTTTCATCAAAATTCTCCCAAGAAAAAATTTATCTGGTAGGTCATTCGTGGGGTGGATCTTTAGGATTGCGAGTTGCCACAGAAAGACCAGATCTTTTGAAGGGATATTTCGCGATGAGCCCCATGATAAACCAACTCGAGAGCGAAAGACTTTCATTGAAAGCGATGCAAGACAAAGCAATGAAAGAAAATAATACAGAAGCAATAGCCGAACTAAGCAGGGTTGAAGTTCCATTCAAAAATGGCGAGCAATTATTCTATCATAGAAAGTGGCTTAGTAAGTTGATGGGTTCATCCACACCGACCCGCACCAAAGTTGATCAATGGGCAACTACTTGGTTATCTATTTTCAACGAAGCTTCCAAGACAAATTTCATCAAGTTTGCTCCAGAATTAAATTGTCCTATCTATTTTCTAATCGGCAGCAACGATTATCAAACCCATTTTTCACTGGCCGAATCTTATTACAAGCAGGTTGATTGCCAGGAAAAAAAACTATATTGGTTTATCAATTCTGCTCACAATCCACATCTGACAGAGCCTGCAAAATTTCAAAAAATTATTATTGACATAAAGAACCAAACTAACTAGAGATATGAAAAAGATAGGAATACTGCACGGCATGGAGCGCTCCTTCCCCGAAGCATTTGTAGACCGTATTAACAAGATGGGTTTGAAAGATATCAAAGCAGAACCTGTGCTGATCGATATGGTGCAACAAGGTGAGCCTACCGATTATGCGGTGATCATCGATCGTATTTCGCAGGATGTTCCGTTCTACCGTGCTTATCTTAAGAACGCTGCCATTTCAGGAACGGCCGTAATCAACAATCCGTTTTGGTGGAGTGCTGATGAAAAATTCTTTAATAATGCACTTGCCGTAAAGCTTGATGTACCCGTTCCAAAGACGGTTCTTCTTCCATCGCATGAGCGACCCACCGATACAGGTGAAGCATCATTCAGCAATCTTAAGTTTCCATTAAGCTGGGAAAAAATCTTTGAACAAATTGGTTGGCCAGCCTATATGAAACCGCATTCCGGTGGCGGCTGGAAGAGTGTTTATAAACTTAATAATCAGGATGACTTCTTCAAAGCTTACAGCGAAACGAATCAATTAGTCATGATGCTTCAGGAAGAAATTATTTTTGATGACTACTTCCGTTGCTATTGCCTGGGCAGAAAGCACGTGCGCATTATGCAATATGAGCCCCGCAATCCACATCACTTAAGATATCAAAGCAACAATGGTCCCGTTTCTGAAAAGTTGTTAAAGAAAGTGAACGACTACGTATTGGATCTGTGTTATGCATTGGGCTATGATTTTAACACCGTTGAGATGGCCGTGCGCGATGGTATTCCCTACGCCATTGATTTTTGTAATCCCGCACCCGATGCTGATGTGTATTCAGTAGGGCAAGAAAATTTTGACTGGGTTGTGGAGACTTCCGCAAAGATTGCCGTTGAACGAGCGCAGGAACAAAAGCCTGGAAAAGATAACCTCACCTGGGGCACGTTTGTAACCAATGCTGTAAGTGCGAATGCAAAAGTTGCCAAAGGAGAAGTAAAAGAACGAGTTAAAAAAGTAACAAAGCCTAAGGCTCCAAAAAAAATAGTCCCCTGAAAAGAAAAATCGTCTATGGAAAAGTTCACACTGGGAGTTGAAGAGGAGTACATGGTAGTTGACCCGCATACCCGTGAGTTAACATCTCATGATCAAAAAATAGTGGAGTTGGCTTCGCATATCATCAAAGATAGTGTGAAGGCGGAGATGCATCAGGCCGTGGTAGAGGTTGGCACGGGCATCTGTAAAGATGTGGACCAGGCCAATCAGGAAATTCGGGGATTACGAAAGGTCGTTTCAGAAGTAGCTGGATCATTGAATCTACGTATCGGTGCTGCCGGTACACATCCGTTCTCGCACTGGAGCAAACAATTGATTACACCCAATCCTCGCTATGACGAAATCGTACAAGAGATGCAGGAGGCTGCACGATCCAATTTAATTTTTGGTTTGCATGTGCACGTGGGTATCGCTGATAAAAATATGGCGATACACATTATGAATACGATCCGCTATTTTTTACCACACGTATACGCGCTCTCCTGCAACTCGCCTTTCTGGGAAGGTCGTAATACCGGGTTCAAATCTTTTCGCACCAAAGTGTTTGATAAATTTCCACGCACTGGTATTCCTGATCATTTTAATGGTTGGGATGATTTCAAAAACTATGTGAACTTACTCATCCAAACCAATTGCATTGACAATGCAAAGAAAATATGGTGGGATGTGCGTGTGCACCCATTTTTTGATACTATCGAATTCAGAATTTGTGATGTGCCCATGCGCGTTGATGAGACCATCGCGATCACCGCGGTATTTCAGGCATTGGTTGTAAAACTGTATAAGTTGAGATTGCAGAACATGAGTTTTATCATGTATACACGTGCCCTCATCAACGAAAATAAATGGAGGGCATCGCGCTATGGGTTGGATGGCAAAATGATTGATTTCGGTAAGCTGTCGGAATTGGATACTCGCATACTGATTCTTGAATTATTAGATTTTATTGATGATGTAGTCGATGATCTTGGTAGCCGCCATGCCATCAATTATGTTCATAAAATTTTAGAAAGAGGCACAGGGGCCGATAGACAACTTGCTGTATTTCAACAAACAGGAAGTCTTGAGAAAGTAGTGGACTTTATTTTGAGTGAAACTATGGAAGGAGTTTAACTTTGCGTAATTATTATCGAATACTTACATAACCATCGAAAGTTGTCCTCAGAAAATCACATACGAATTGCCATTCTCGATCTCTACGAAGGAGTCGCCAATGAAGGCATGCGCGGTTTACGCCAACTCATCAAAAAATTTGAAGTCGATTGCCACATGAAGGTGACCTATGAATTCTTCGATGTGAGACAAAAATCCGAAGTGGCCGATCTTAGTTTTGACGTTTATATTTCTTCTGGTGGGCCGGGTAGTCCGTTGGATAGTGCTGGAAGTTTGTGGGAGAGTAAATTCTTTGGGTTGATGGAAAATATCAAAATCCATAATCAACAACATCCTGATCAAAAGAAACATGTATTATTGATTTGTCATAGCTTTCAGATCTTTTGCAGGTATTACGGTTATGGCATAATTTCTAAAAGAAAGTCAACTTCCTTTGGTGTAATGCCTGTGCATAAAACATTTGAAGGCCATCATGATCTTTTGTTTCAATCATTAGGAGACCCGATGTGGGCTGTTGATTCGCGTGATTATCAGATTACGCAAGTAAACATGGAAAAAATTGAAGAAAATGGAGGCGCATTACTTTTCATCGAAAAATATCGTCCACATATAGATTTAGAAAGAGCAGCGATGGCTATTCGCTTTGATGAAGCTTTTGTCGGCATGCAGTTTCATCCCGAAGCAGATGCATTGGGCATGCGAATGTATTTGTTGCGCGAAGACAAAAAAGAATTGGTAATCGAGAAGCACGGAGAAAGAAAATATTGGGAGATGCTCGATCATCTGAATGATCCTGACAAGATCATGCTCACGTACTCCACGGTGGTACCTCGCTTTTTAATGACGGCTTTGGGGCATCGGTTAAGTTCCCTTGCAATATGATCACTTCTGCCCGACAACTATTTAATCAGCAGTTTTCAGAAGAGAAGTATTATGGTTTTTTGAATGACCTGGATAAAACATTTAACTATAAGATACCTTTTCGCGTTGCTGAAAGTCCTGTTTTTGTAGGTAAAGATTTTCGAAATAAACTTTTCAAAGCCGCGAATGAAATCATCGATTTTATAGTTCGACCCGATTTCAAAACACTCATGTCGGGTGCCATTCCTGCACAGGTATTTGTTCCCAACGAAGATGATCACACTCTTTTTTTAGCATTGGATTTTGCCATATGCACCGAAGAAGGCAGCAAGGAATTAATTCCCCGATTGATTGAAATGCAAGGATTCCCTTCTTTGTTCGGCTATCAGGATTTTTTAGGTAATAAGTTCAAAGAGCACTATCAGATTCCGGATCATTTAGGATTTCATTTTGGTGAAAGCTCTGAACAATATTGGATTCGGCTGAGAAAGGCAATTGTAGGAGATCACAATCCCGAGAACGTCATCTTGTTGGAGATTGATCCACTGAAACAAAATACAAACATCGATTTTCTGGTGACGAAGCATCATTTAAAAATCGATGCGATACAACTTGGCGATTTGATTTTACGAAACAGAAAACTGTTCTATAAAAAGAACGAAGTCGAAATTCCGGTTCACCGCATTTACAATCGTGTAATCTTTGATGAATTACTTGGCAAGCCAGAACTAAAAACTAATTTTCATCTAACCGAAGATGTTGATGTGGAATGGGCTGGGCATCCCAATTGGTTTTACTACATCAGCAAATACACGATGCCATTCCTACATAGTGATGCTGTGCCCGAATGTAAATTTCTAAGTGACTACACCACGTTGCCGACCGATCTTGAAAATTATGTATTGAAACCACTGTTCTCTTTTTCAGGAAGCGGAGTTGTTTTCAACATACAGGAAAATGACATTCTTAGCATTCCATTTCACGAACGAAAGAATTACTTGCTGCAACGTAAAGTTCACTACGAACCTGTAATACAAGCTCCCGATGGATTAGTTAAAACTGAAATCCGTTTACTTTTCCTATGGGATAAAGGTGCAGCTCGTCCTGAATTAATCACCAACCTAGCCCGTCTCAGTCGGGGTGAAATGATTGGTGTGAAATTCAATAAAGATAAAACGTGGGTAGGCGGTTCAGTTTGTTTCGTTGAGCAGTAAATGTCCAGTCATCACATCGTACGCGAAAATCAGGAGCCAGCTTTGTTGATTGCTGATGCTCATGCCATTTCCTTCGAAAAAATTCAGGAACTACTGGAATAGATGCCCACGGTGGTTGTGCTTGCTCAAGAGGTTGAGGTGGTGACTGCCTGGGGTATAAAAGTAGATGTCGTGATCACGCCTATTGCTGAGATGACTTATTGGAGAGAAAAATTAGCTGAGCAAACTCCAATTCGGTTTATCTCATACAATCCAGATGACGAACCACTCGAAACTGCTTTTTACTTCCTGATCGCATCACTGGCCGGTGCAGTAAATTGTTTGTTAAGTAGCCATCATGATCTAAATAAAATAGAATCATTTTCTAATTTGGATATAGAAGCCTTTGCCGATAATAAGTTGTGGATTTGTATTAAAAAAGGTCACTTTGAAAAATGGTTGCCCGCAAAGGCAACATTGTATCTTTTACCCGAAGAAATGAAAACGGAATTTACTGAGTTTGCTTCCGGAAGTTATCTTGTTGAAAAAGATGGAATAGTGCGTTTTACCTCAGCTCGTTCTTTTTGGGTTGGCGAAGAGTTGATCTAAGGCTCTTGTTAAGCAATAAATTTCATGAAGATTTCAAGCTGAGCTCAGACATATCTGACCAAACATCATCTTAGAAGATTTATTAATAGGCTCTTTCCAATCATTGAAGGTATGGTAGAGTTCAAAAATTGCCCGCAGTATTCAGAATAAGTAGCACAAAAAAAATCTCACTGACTCAAAAAACCGCCTATAAGTTTAAAAGATTAGAAATGGATTGATGAAAAAAGTTGAACCCGCCTACAGCAATAATCAATGATAAGACCTTTCTAATTTTGATAGTGAACAAAATAACTATTTGCTATCTTTATTTAGCAATTCCAAACCAAAGCCCAAAGACATGAACATAAAATTATCCAAAACTAAAAAGGCATTTGCTGAACTATTAATACTATTGTTCTTGCAGTGTTCTTTTTCTTATGCCCAGATAAGAACTAATCCGTACGATTTCCCATTTAAACCAAGCTCTAATGAATGGTCTTCTTTAAAAAGTTATGAGGATAAAAGAAAAGCTTGTCAAATTCCAGATTCAGTATTAAAATCAATTAATACTATTGCTTTAGTAGAGACATATTTAGCATATCCACTACTTGGTGATCTAATGGTATTTCGTACCCCGCAAGAAGGGTTCAATAAACTGAAAATTAATTTTAACGGAGTTGCCGAAATGCTATTGAGAAATGATATCGGAGTAACATTGCTGAAAAAATACAATAGTATGAAAGCAATGTTATTAGAAGGCTCACCCAATTTTTCAAGAGGTGAATATTCATTCAAAATGCAGGCCATTGAAATATTGTTTTCGCAAATAGAAATCCTACGCTCATTAAATGTAACTGAGAGAAAAGAACTCATGCAAGTTGCCGTCAATCATTTAATTGATAAACAAACTAATTATGATCTTTATGGTCTTAATTCACAATATATTTCTGCTTGGCTTATCGTTAGGATTTTAAAATTAGAGAATTATCATTTTGAACTTTTAATAGAAAAGGATCCCAAATCTCTTTTTATAGATGAGGGCCTACATCCATAAGAAAATCTAATACATGATATTTTACTCTATGGTAAATCTTTCTTATCAAAAAATTAAATAAATATGAAAACTTTATTTGGAGTCTTATTGATTTTTATCCTTTGGCCCAGTTGCAACAGTGGGCCGGAAACAGCAAAGGATTTCACTTCAGCAATTTGCGGTGTTAATGATCCCTCAAAGGATTTGCCTTGGTTAAAAGATATAATTAACAAAGCAGAGCAAGATAAAGCCTTTCGGACTTATCAAGGTAATTACATGGGAAAAATTTATTTAGAAACATATAAAGACAATTCTGTTTTTCTCTGTGACATGGCCATGTATAGTGGTGGAATAGCTGGCCATGTATTTCATTGCGATGGCACCAGGGAAGAATTTAATAATGACCCTAAGGAAGTAGAATCATTTTTCAATTCAATTAAAAAGATCAATATTAATTATTTAAATGTTCCTATTTAATTTTGAAACTAAATGAAAAATATTTCCATCTCTCTATTTTTTATGTTGGGTATCATAAATTTATGTTTTGCCCAGTCACAATCTAACTTATACGCTCTCAAAGGCAGTTCTGTAACAGCCTATATTGTCCCTGAAATGTCTAACTCAGAGCGTTCCTATTGGGATACTTACTGGAGTACCCCCGGACGTCCGGAAATTATAACTTCAAATAATTACAGTTCATCTCAAACGTTCAATTGTCACGGTTACGCATGGAGTATTGCGGAAGGTGGACCCACTCGTTGGATAGGTTATTATTATGATACGGATGAGGATATTTACATTACCGATGGGGGCTATGTTCAGGTGTGTTCAGAGACATATCCAGCTAAAGTTTCTTGGGGATCAGGTGACCACACTGCGGTCACAACATCAACATCTGGTATATGGATTTCGAAGTGGAATAAATATCCATTAATGCAACATGCTTGGAATGATACTCCGTATGGCACGACAAATCTAAAATATTATGTTAGCACTAAAATCAATGGAGATGCTAGTCCTCTATGTTCTGGTACACGATCCTTTTCTGTACAGAATATCACAGGAGCAACTTACATTTGGTCAATCAATAGTGCTTTACAAATCGTTTCGGGTCAAGGAACAAGTCAAATTGTCGTTCAAAGAAATAGTAGTAACAATGGAGTAGGAACCATTCAAGTACAAATAAATACTGCTTGCGCTAGTGCACCGGCTACTTCACCAACAGTTAGCTTGCCTGTTGGCCCACCAACTGCAGATAATACAACATTAATTTATCCAAATGGGTATAGAGGTGTTAACCCGGTTTCGTTGTGTGCTGGTTGCACTTATAATTTTTCAGTTGATTTTGTGCCTGGTGCTACTTCTTATACATGGGTATTGCCAGCAGGTTTTTCATTTGTAAGTGGCAGAAATTCCGCGACACCAGGCATAAAGACAGCAACAGGAAATGGAACCTATATTCTTAACTGCTCCCCTTGGAACGTTTGCGGCCCTGCTTGGACTCATAGTTTGACAATCAACATTGGCGGTGGAGGCCAGCAGCAGATGGTTGCGATATACCCTAATCCAGCCTCTACTGATCTTATAATTGAATTGTCACAGATCGATTTAATAATTTCAGATGAATCACTCAATGTATCTTCGCCAGAATACACTAATGAGATCTTTACAGCAAAACTTTATGATAAACCTAGATTATGCATTAGAGTTTGTGGATAACTTCTTTCTCTATGAGAATCAATCAGTTAGTTTCTAATGCATAGCATTAGGATGGTTTGGAATAATACTTGCTCAAAGAGCCTGATTTTCATAGAGTTATATCGAATTCTATT